>NZ_DVDW01000053.1:0-28500 GCF_015296045.1 Thermosynechococcus sp. M3746_W2019_013
CCGTCGAGCGCCTGGGCGAACTGGCTTTCAGCCTTGACGAACTTGAACAAGGCGAGCCACGCATCACCACCCTCACCGACAAACTCAACCGCACCTTTGATGTAGAAGCGGTTACCCGGCGATTCTTCGACGATTACAAAAAAGTCTTCGCCACGCTGCAACGCCAGCTCTTCAGTGCAACAGCCGACAAGGTCTGGGCGCACGATTACGCCCTGCAACTGCTCAACCGCCTGATGTTTCTTTACTTCATCCAGCGCAAACGCTGGCTCGGCGACAACCCCAACTTTCTCGCGGACTTCTGGCGTGCTTACAAAACATCCGACCAGCCCAAGGACACCTTCTTCGCTCGCTGGCTCTCCGTCCTGTTCTTCGAGGCGTTCAACAACAAGTTTCACGGCGGCCACCGGCAGTTTCCCGACGACATTCGTTCGGCGCTTCAGCTGGCCCCCTATCTCAACGGCGGCCTCTTCACGCGAAACCAACTCGACGATGCTTACACCATCAGCCTCCGCGACGAGTTTTTCGCCCTGCTGTTTGATGCGTTTGACGGCACGAGCCCCGGCTTTCTCGAACGCTACAACTTCACCATCGCCGAATCTACGCCGCTGGACATTGAGGTGGCCGTGGACCCCGAAATGATCGGCAAAGTCTATGAGTCGCTGGTCAACCTCACTTCCGAGGGGCTCGTCGAAGAGGATCAGCGCGGCGCTGCGGGCATTTTCTACACTTCGCGGGTGGAGATTGACCTGATATGCCGCCTGGCGCTGGTGGACGCGCTGGCCAATCGGCTCGGCGCAGACAAAAAACCGCTCCTTTACGACGCCGTCTTCGCCTACGAACCGGCCGAGAAAGAGGAGGCCGATGCGGCGCTGGCCGACCAGAACCTATGGCCCGAACTCCACCGCCTGCTGCGCGAAATCACCGTCTGCGACCCGGCCTGTGGCTCCGGCTCGTTCCTCGTGGGCATGCTCCTGGTGCTGGACGACCTCCAGGCCCGCGCCAATGCCCAACTCGGCATTGAGGAAACGCCCTACGAACGCCGCCGCCGCATCATCGGCGAGCAGCTCTACGGCGTGGATGTGATGGATTGGGCCGTCCACGTGGCTGAACTGCGCCTCTGGCTGCAACTGGTGGTCGAAACGGAACTTCAACCGGCGGAGCTCAAATTCCGTCCGCTCCTCCCCAACCTCTCCTTCAAAATCCGCCAAGGCGATAGCCTCGTCCAAGAGATCGGCGGCACGAGCTTCGGCTTACATCGCCAGCATTTGGATATTCCATCATCCCTTAAGGGCAGATTGACCCAGCTCAAAGGCAAAAAACTCCGCTTCTATCAGGGCGAACAAGGCTTGCGCGAGACTGACCTCAAAAAAGAAGAACTCGACCTCTTCCGCGACATTCTCGCCCACAAACGACACGCGCTACAAAACCACATTGCCGAGCTCACCCGGCAAATCAAATCGCCGGCGGTACAAGGCTCCCTGCCGGGCATAGACGCTGGGACCGATCAGGCTGCGCAACGTTACATGGAGCAACTCCGCGCCGAACGCAAGGAAAAAGAGGCCGAACTCGACCGCCTCACCCGCGCGCTCTCCGCACTCAGGAGCCCGCAGCAGGTTCCCTTCGTCTGGGACATCGCCTTTGTGGAAATCTTCGAAGGGGAGAAAAAGGGCTTTGACATTGTCATTGGCAACCCGCCCTATGTTCGGCAGGAAATGATCGCCCCGCCCGCGCTCGACCCCAACGACTTCGGCGGCGAAACCTCTGACCGCTGGAAAGAGCAAAAGAAAGCCTACAAAGCCAAGCTCCAGGAGTCCGTCGCTGCCGCCTGGCCGCGCTTCTTCCGCTACAAACCCGCGAGAGCCGACTTCCGCAAGCTCGACGGCAAAAGCGACCTCTACATCTACTTCTATCTGCACGGGCTGGCCCTCCTCAACCCGCAGGGCAGCTTCTGCTTCATCACCTCCAACTCCTGGCTCGATGTTGGCTACGGTGCGGACCTCCAGGAGTTTCTCCTCAAGCACAGCCATGTCAAGTTTATCCTCGACAACGAACGGAAACGCTCCTTTGCCCAGGCGGATGTGAACACCATCATCGCCCTGCTCGCCCCGCCCGGCAACCGCCGCGAGAGCGGACTCGACCAGACCGCCCGCTTTGTCATGTTCAAAGTCCCGTTCGAGGAGGTGCTCAGCGCCGATACGTTCAAGGCGCTCGAGGCCGCCAGCGAACGCCAGAGCACCGATCGCTGGCGCATCACGGTTCGCTCCCAGCGCGACCTCTTTGAGGAAGGCCTCGATACCGGCGAAGACGAAGGGGAGGAAAGCTCCACGTCCAAGAAAAAATCCCGCGGCCCCCTCATCAAGACCGCCCGCTACCTCGGCAACAAGTGGGGTGGCAAATACCTGCGCGCCCCAGACATCTTCTTCACCATCCTGGAAAAGGGCCGGGGCAAACTGGTCCGCCTCGGCGACATCGCCGAAGTGCGCTTTGGCATCAAGACCGGCGCCAACGAGTTCTTCTACCTCGACGAGGAAAAAATCCGCCAGTGGCGCATCGAACCGGAATTCCTCAAGCCGGTGATCAAAAGCCCACGCGAATGCCGCTCCATCGTCATCAAGCCCGAAGACCTCAAGTACAAAATCTTCATGTGCCACAAGGACAAGAGCGAACTCCAAGGCACCGCCGCCCTCGAGTACATCAAATGGGGGGAATCGCAGGGCTTCCACCTGCGCCCAAGCTGCAGGGGTAGGCAGAGGTGGTGGGATGTGGGGGAGCAAACTTCATTTGATTTTGTTGCTTTACGATTTCGCCACGAACGCAATTGGACGCCTATTAATGTCACTCCTTCATTATTGGCCGGAGACATAATGTTTGTAGGTTCTTGGAATGACCGTGGCGCTGCTGATGCGTGTAATGCATTGGCTAACTCCACCTTTGCTATTTTCATCTCAGAGTTATTCGGTCGCGTGAACCTTGGAGAAGGTCTACTTACAACTTATGGGCCTGAAATCTTGCACTTCATCACGATTGATCCATCCGCATTGATACCTGTAAAAGATGAAATCGAGAGAACCTTTGATCGCCTAAAAAGTCGCGATGTTTACCCTGTCTTCAAAGAACTCTTGCAGCCCGACCGTCGCGCCCTGGACGATGTGGTGTTTGACGTGCTGGGCTTGACGGCCGGGGAGCGTGAGGCAGTGTATGAGGCGGTGGTGGCGCTGGTGCGGGCGCGGCTGGAGAAGGCCCGCAGTGTGTAGGGGCGACGCGTCGCCTCGCCTTACGACAAAACCCGACCGGAAAAAGCACGGAGTGTGTAGCCGTGCCCTACGACCCGGAAAAGCACCATCGGCGCAGCATTCGGCTGAAGGGGTACGATTACACCCAGCCGGGGGCGTATTTTGTGATCCTTAGTTACGAAGGAGCGGGCCCGTCTTTTTGGGAAGGTGGTGGCAGCGGAAATCGTAAACCAATGCTGGCAAGAAATTGCTATTTTTTCTATGGCGCAGTGGATGCGTTTGTTACAACTTGCTCCAATCACTCACAGCGTCCAAGCTGGGCGCCACCATTGGCAGGATTCCCAGGGGCTGCTCTCTCTGCTGGGCCAGTGTCGGTACCACCTCCCGCACGCGCGCAATCACCTGACCGGTTGTGGCATCGTAAATTTGCGTCAATAGCTTCGGATAGAGGCCAATGCCAATAATCGGCACCAACAGGCAGGCAATGATAAACACTTCACGGGGTTCAGCATCCACAAGGGCTTCATGTTCGACCAGTTCCTTATTTTCGGGGCCGTAGAAAATTTCCCGCAGCATCGAGAGCAGGTAAATCGGCGTCAAAATCACCCCCACTGCCGCCAAAAAGACCACAATCACACGGAAGGGCAAAGAATAGGCATCGCTGGTGGCAAAACCAATAAAGACCATCAGTTCAGCCACAAAGCCACTCATCCCCGGCAAAGCAAGGGAAGCCAACGAGCAGGCTGTAAACATAGCAAAGATCTTCTTCATTTTCTGACCAACGCCGCCCATTTCCTCCAAAATCAGGGTATGGGTACGGTCATAGGTAGCCCCTACCAAGAAGAAAAGGCTGGCCCCAATTAGGCCGTGGGAGACCATTTGCAGCACCGCCCCACTCATGCCCAAATTGGTAAAAGAGGCAATACCAATCAGCACAAAGCCCATGTGGGAAATCGAGGAGTAGGCAATTTTGCGCTTGAGATTTCGCTGGGCATAGGAGGTCAGCGCCGCATAGATGATGTTGACGACACCCAAAATCACCAAAACGGGGGCAAACTTGGCATGGGCGGCTGGCAGCATATCCACGTTCATACGAATAAGGGCATAGCCTCCCATCTTCAGGAGAATCCCCGCCAGGAGCATGTGCACTGGCGCTGTTGCTTCACCGTGGGCATCCGGCAGCCAGGTATGTAGGGGGACAATCGGCAGCTTGACGCCATAGGCCACCAAAAAGCCTGCATAGACCAGCAGTTGAAAACCAATGGCATAGTCCTTGGCCGCCAAGGTTTGCATATCAAAGCTGACGGTGTCGCCATAGAAGGCCATGGCCAAGCCCGCCACCAAAATAAAGAGGGAGCTACCAGCGGTGTAGAGAATGAACTTTGTTGCCGCGTATTGACGCTTGTGGCCGCCCCAAATTGCCAAGAGCAGGTATACCGGGATGAGTTCCAGTTCCCACGCCAGGAAAAACACCAGCATATCCTGCACGGCAAAAACAGCAATCTGGCCACCGTACATCGCCAGCATCAAAAAGTAAAACAGTCGCGGTTTCAGGGTCACTGGCCAAGCCGCCAAAATCGCCAGTGTGGTAATAAAGCCCGTGAGTAAAATCAGCGGCATTGAGAGCCCATCTGCCCCCACTGACCAGCGCAGGCCAATTTCGGGAATCCAATCATAGCTTTCCCACAGTTGTATGCCGGGGATGTTCAGGTCATAGAAATTGGTGAAGGCATAGACAATCAAGGCAAAGTCAATCAACCCCACCGTCAGGGCATACCAGCGGATTGGGCGTCCTTTGCCCGTGGGATCTGGAATGAAAGGAATCGCCAGGGCAGCCACAATGGGAAACAGGATAATTGTTGTCAGCCAAGGAAACGTACTCATGGCAATCGTGTTTACTCCTCCAGCAGTTGGGAAAGAACGATGACCGGGGCTAGGCTTGCACTGAGAAGATGACAAATCCCAACACCGCCAGTAGCACAATTAGGGCATAGAATTGGGCACGGCCATTTTGGAAGTATTTCAGCCCTTCACCGGTGACCATCGTGACAAAACCCGTGAGGTTAACCACGCCATCCACAACGTTGTAGTCCACTTCCAAAACCTGACGCGCTAAGCGCCGACAGCCTTTGATAAAGACCGCTTCATAGAGTTCGTCGAAATACCATTTATGCAGTGAGAACTGGTACAGCGGTTGAATGGCTTTGGCGATCGCCTGCGGACGGGGGGTGCCCTTGACATACATCAGGTAGGCCACAGTGATGCCAATCAGGCCAATACCCACAGAGCTACTCCCAAGGATGAGGAACTCCGTCAAATCCACTGCGTGCTCCGCCACCCTCTCCTCACCGGGGGCATAAATAAAGACCTCAAAGAGGTTATTGAAGGGAGTGCCCACAAAGCCAATCAAAGTCGAGGGAATTGCTAGCACCACCAAAGGCAGCGTCATTGTCCAAGGAGATTCATGGGGTTCAGCAGCGTGGTGATCCGGGTGGGCAGCGTGATCATGGTGCTCCTGTAGCTCTGGGGGCGCATTGCGGAACTTGCCCTCAAAGGTCATGAAGTACATGCGGAACATGTAAAAGGCGGTTAAGCCAGCCGTGAGCCACGTCAGCAGCCACATTGCCGGGTTGGCATGAAAGACGGCACCTAAAATCTCATCCTTTGACCAAAAGCCGGCAAAGGGAGGCACGCCAGAGATGGCCAAGCACCCCACTAGAAACGTTGCCCCCGTAATGGGCATATACTTGCGGAGCCCCCCCATGTAGCGCATATCTTGAGCTAAGTCTGGGTTATGGCCAACCACCCCTTCCATGCTGTGAATCACTGACCCCGATCCCAGGAAGAGCATCGCTTTGAAGTAGGCGTGGGTCATCAGGTGGAAGAGGCCGGCGCTGTAGGCACCTACCCCCATCCCCATGACCATGTACCCCAGTTGGGAAATGGTGGAATAGGCCAAGCTCTTTTTGATGTCGTTTTGAGTAATGGCAATAGTTGCCCCCATAAACGCCGTAAAGGCGCCCGTCCAAGCAATGATCCCCATGACTTGGGGCAATTGCTCAAATACAGGGAACATCCGCGCAATCAGGAAGACCCCGGCGGCCACCATGGTTGCGGCGTGAATCAGGGCAGAAATCGGTGTCGGACCCTCCATGGCATCCGGTAGCCACACGTGCAGGGGAAATTGGGCAGATTTGGCCACCGGCCCTAGAAAGACCAAAATAGCAAGAAGGGCGGCAAGACTAGGAGAGAGTAGCCCGCTGTTCACCAGGTCTGTCAGGCGATCGCCCATGCCGGCAAAGTCAAATGTGCCCGTTGCCCAAAAGAGGCCCACCATCCCCAACAGCAGGCCAAAATCCCCAACTCGGTTGGTGACAAAGGCCTTTTGTGCCGCTTCTGCAGCGCTTTTGCGGTCATACCAGAAGCCAATTAGCAGGTAGGAACACATCCCCACCAGTTCCCAAAAGATATAAACCTGCACCAAGTTGGGACTGACCACCAACCCCAGCATTGAGGAACCAAACAGGCTCAAGTAGGCAAAAAAGCGCACGTAGCCGGGATCATGAGCCATGTAACCATCGCTGTAGAGCATGACTAAAAAGGCCACCGTTGTGACGATGACCAACATCAAGGCCGCTAAGGGATCAATCACGTATCCCATGGCAATGTGGAGAGTGCCTGCCGCAGCCCATTCAATCATTTGGGTATAGGGGACGTGGCCTTGGACTTGGCTCCAGAAGAGACTCAGGGAATGCGCCATGGCGATCGCCATCAACGCCATGATGAAAATGGCACTGGGACGCCGCAGTTTCGAAGTGGTCTCTGAGAAGGCAATCAAACCAAAGCCAACAATCAGCGCTCCCAACAGGGGTAAAACGGGAATCAGCCAAGCGTACTGATACAGGGGTTCCATGCGTGCCACCTAACTTTTCATGAGAGCTGCCTGCCTAGACAACCAAATAGGTATGAATCGCTAGTGTAGGCAAAGCCCTTTACATTCTGCCATATCCCTTTTAGTAAGCAACGAGGGGTACCAGTTACAGAAAATTAAAAATATGGATTTTCTTTAGCTTTGCCGCCAGACCTGATGACACCCCTCCCTGAAAGCCGGCGTACATCTAACAAAAATGAGATGATCGGTTGATGAGCTTTGACAGTCACTTTGACGGCGTTGTGTCCCTTGCAGCCTTGGGAAAAGGGCTGTAGGGATGGAACAAGTAAGAAAGGCTCACCTGTCTAAGGATACATTGAGGCAGCGATGAGGGAGACCGCGATGGAATTGCATTTTGTAATGGGACGCTTGCACTGGCTAGGGTCTGTCATTGGGGGGGCGATCGCCCTGATTTTCATCCCCCCTACTGCCCTTGCCCAAAATGCCCCCGATTCGCGCATGGTGCAGCGGGTCGAAAACGCCACATTTGTCCTCGGCGAGTTTACATTCAATAGCAGCAATCGCATTCCCCCAACAATTATCCAGCGTGCCCAAGGGATTGCCATTATTCCCAATGTGGTTCAAGCTGGCTTTATCTTTGGTGGTCGGCGTGGTGCCGGCGTTCTGCTTGTGCGCAATGAAAAGAACCAATGGACTAAGCCTGCCTTTATTACAATGACCGGTGGGAGCTTTGGCCTGCAAATCGGCGCCCAATCCACCGATGTCGTGCTGGCCTTCATGGATAAATCCGTCATCATGCGCAGCTTGGCGCGGTCCTTTCGCTTAGGGGGCAATGTCTCCGTTGCCGCCGGCCCTGTGGGTGGAGAAGTCATCAGTCCTACCGACCCTAGTCCCCAAGTCTTTTCCTACACGCGCAGTGCAGGTCTTTTTGCCGGCGTTGCCCTTGAGGGCGCCAACATTAGTTTTGACCGTGGCGCCAGTACCCGCTTCTATGGCCGCTCCAACCTGACCCCGACGCAAATTTTCGAGAACTCGCCACCCCTCCCTTCCCCTCCCGTCCTCAATGGTCTCTACAATGCCCTTGCCCGTGCCGCTCGCTGATCCCTCATCAAGACAGTGATAAGATAGCAGTCAATAATCCGCGTTGTATAGAGAGAACACTATGGGACAGGGACAGGGTTTTGGCTTCGGCCTTGGCAAAATGAAGGAGCTGGCCGCCGCTATCCAAAAAGCGCAGCAAGTTCAAGAGGGCGCCAAGAAGCTTCAAGAAGACCTTGAAAAAATGGACATTGAGGGTCAAGCCGCCGGTGGTGCCGTGAAAGTGATTATGAGTGGTACCCAAGAGCCGCGGCGGGTAGAAATCAGCCCCGATCTGCTGAGTGAAGGGGCTGAAGTGCTCTCCGATTTGGTGACAGCTGCCATGCGCGATGCGTACCAAAAATCCACCGCCACTATGCGGGAACGGATGGAAGAGTTGACGGGTAATTTGAACGTTCCGGGTCTTGGTTAATGCACTTTTGCGCCCACCATGGCACCCAAGCTGCAGCTCCTGATTGTTGAGGATGACCCAATGATGCAACTGGGGCTAGGACAAGCCCTAGGGGAACAGTTTGCTGTGGTGGGTTATGCCGAAGATGGCTATAGCGCCATTGATTTGACACGGCAGTTACAGCCGCAAGTGGTTCTTATGGACATTGGCCTACCAAGGTTAGATGGGATTGCAGCTACCCAGCGGCTGAAGCGAGAGTTTCCTGACATTCATGTGGTGATGCTCACCTCTCACCAATCTGCCCTTGAAGCTGTTGCTGCCCTGTCTAGTGGTGCCGACGCCTACTGTATCAAGGGGGAAAGGGTTGAGCGATTACTGATGGCGATCGCGGCTGCCCAAGAGGGAGCCACCTACCTTGATCCCCAGATTGCTCGCCATGTCATCCAGCACCTGCATTCTCCCCAGCCGACAATGGACTATCACCTTTCACAGCGGGAACTGGATGTTCTGAAGCTAATGGTGGAAGGTTACAGTAATCCTGAAATTGCCGGCAAGCTATTTTTGAGTCCGAATACCGTCAAGACCCATGTGCGCGGTATTTTGAACAAGTTGGCGGTGGATGACCGGGTGCAGGCGGCAGTTGTTGCCCTCCGTAACGGTTTAGTCTAGGTCTTTCACAAGACTGAAGCACACTTGTTATGGTGAAGGGGAACCGTCGGTGTGTAGAGCCTGTGTCCTATGGCATCCCAGAGTCATGAGGCAACGGCTTTAGCCTCCGATGACTTCACCACCATTGCCTGGCACCCCAAGGGAGCGTAGCAAGGGGTACCCAGGGGGAACTCTGGGTTGGGCAAGCCAGTTAGGGAGAACCTGTGTGATAAAATCTTGCTGCGGGTTTAAGCGAGAGTGCCGATGAAACTCATTGATCGCTATGGCCGCCTTTTTGGCAAGGTGAGTCTTTTAGACCTTGGGGCAGGGCTTATTCTCCTGTGTGTTTTGGCGGGGTTATTCCTCCTGCCGGGGCGATCGGGCACCTCCTTGGCACAAATGACCGCTGCACAACCGATTGAGGTGGATATTCTAGTCCTAGGCCTAAGCACCCCTACCCCCCAAAATCTGATCCCGAAGGGCAGTACCGCCAACTTTATTATTCGTAACCAGCCCTACGGCCAAGTCACCGTGAAAAATGTCCAGGTTCTACCGCGCACGGTTACCGTTTCCCAGCCCGATGGGTCGGTTAAAGCCCTGCCAGATCCCCGTCCAGAGATGGCCTTTAGCAGCAACCTGCTCTTGACTCTCGAAGGCCGCGGCCAAATTACGAACAATGGTCCTGTACTGGGGAATACTGCCATCAAGGTAGGGACGCCCGTAGAACTAGAGGGCAAAGAATATAATTTCCGTGCCTCAGTGGTTGCTGTTAGGCCGTTGTAGGACAGTAGGCAATGCAGTCAATTTCAACCTTGACCCCCTTCGGCAGCCGCGATACTTCCACACAGGCACGGGCAGGCGCCGCCTCAGTATCCATGTACTGAGCATAGATTTCATTCATGGCTGCGAAGTCATTGAGGTCGGCGAGATATACAGTTGTTTTCACCACCTGTGACCAATCGCTGCCAGCGGCCTTGAGGACAGCACTGAGGTTCTCCATCACTTGGCGGGTTTGCTCCCTGATATCTTCGCCACCAACAATCTCACCCGTTTTTGGATCAAGGGCAATTTGCCCCGCAAGAAAGACCCAGTCCCCTTGCCGCACGCCTTGACTATAGGGACCAACGGGCATAGGCGCATCAGTAGTATAAATAATCACTTTCGTCATAAAACTTAAAACAATTACTATCGAGGGCGCGATCGCCCCAACTGCTCATTCTACAGGGGATTGAGCCACATCTACCCGTATCAAATCAATGGATATGATAGCCCATATATTATGCATTTATACCCCCACAATCATGTCAAGAATTCAAGCATCTTAAATAATGTTAATTATCGGCAAAGTCTGTACTCCCCTTCTATAATGCTGAATTGAGCATTCGCCTCCTGAACGGGCTTTATTGTTCCATTGTGGGTCTTTAGATTCACGATTCTTCACAATCACTGATCTAAAGATCTTTGTATATTCTCGAGGTGAATGCCCTCGTTCCTTCCTTGCCTAAGAGAGAGGAGAGACTCGATGACCATCAGTCCACCGGAGCGAGAGCCAAAGGTCAGAGTCGTGGTTGATAATGACCCGGTGCCCACATCTTTTGAAAAATGGGCAAAACCTGGGCATTTTGACCGCACCTTGGCCCGAGGACCCCAAACCACCACCTGGATTTGGAACCTCCACGCTCTTGCCCACGATTTTGATACACACACGAGCGACCTTGAAGATATTTCCCGCAAAATCTTCAGTGCACACTTCGGCCATCTGGCTGTGGTGTTCATCTGGCTGAGTGGGATGTACTTCCACGGTGCAAAATTCTCAAACTATGAGGCTTGGCTGGCCGATCCCACCGGTATCAAGCCCAGTGCTCAAGTGGTCTGGCCCATTGTGGGTCAAGGCATTCTCAATGGTGATGTCGGCGGTGGTTTCCACGGCATCCAAATCACCTCGGGGCTATTCCAACTGTGGCGTGCCTCTGGGATCACCAATGAGTTCCAGCTTTACTGCACCGCAATCGGTGGCTTGGTCATGGCTGGCTTAATGCTCTTTGCAGGCTGGTTCCACTATCACAAGCGCGCTCCTAAGCTGGAATGGTTCCAAAACGTGGAATCCATGCTCAACCACCACCTTGCCGGCTTACTTGGGTTGGGATCTTTGGCATGGGCAGGTCACCAGATCCACGTCTCACTACCCATCAACAAACTCTTGGATGCAGGGGTTGCTGCTAAGGATATTCCCTTGCCCCACGAGTTTATTCTTAACCCCAGCTTGATGGCCGAGTTATATCCCAAAGTGGATTGGGGTTTCTTTAGTGGCGTTATTCCCTTTTTCACCTTGAATTGGGCTGCCTACTCGGATTTCCTGACCTTTAACGGTGGCTTGAATCCTGTTACCGGTGGCCTTTGGCTGTCGGATACGGCTCACCACCATCTGGCGATCGCCGTCCTCTTTATCATTGCTGGTCATATGTACCGCACCAATTGGGGGATCGGCCACAGCCTGAAAGAAATCCTCGAAGCCCACAAAGGCCCCTTCACAGGTGCTGGCCATAAAGGTCTCTATGAAGTGCTAACCACCTCTTGGCATGCCCAACTGGCGATCAACCTTGCCATGATGGGTTCCCTGAGCATTATTGTGGCACAGCACATGTATGCAATGCCCCCCTATCCCTACTTGGCCACTGACTATCCAACTCAACTGTCGCTGTTTACCCACCACATGTGGATTGGTGGCTTCCTGGTCGTGGGGGGTGCTGCCCACGGTGCCATCTTCATGGTGCGTGACTACGATCCGGCCATGAATCAGAACAACGTTCTGGATCGCGTTCTGCGCCATCGCGATGCCATCATTTCTCACCTGAACTGGGTGTGCATCTTCTTGGGCTTCCACAGCTTCGGTCTGTACGTCCACAACGACACGATGCGGGCCTTTGGTCGTCCCCAAGATATGTTCTCCGATACGGGGATTCAGCTTCGGCCCGTGTTTGCCCAATGGGTGCAAAATTTACATACCCTAGCCCCCGGCGGCACTGCTCCCAATGCAGCAGCGACGGCTAGTGTCGCCTTTGGTGGTGATGTGGTTGCTGTCGGTGGCAAAGTGGCCATGATGCCCATTGTCTTGGGAACTGCCGACTTCATGGTGCATCATATTCACGCTTTCACCATTCACGTGACAGTGCTGATTCTGCTGAAGGGCGTACTCTTTGCCCGCAGCTCTCGCCTGATTCCCGATAAAGCCAACTTAGGCTTCCGCTTCCCCTGCGATGGTCCCGGTCGTGGCGGCACCTGCCAAGTCTCTGGTTGGGATCACGTCTTCTTGGGTCTGTTCTGGATGTACAACTGCATCTCCGTTGTGATTTTCCACTTTAGTTGGAAGATGCAGTCGGATGTCTGGGGTACTGTTGCCCCCGATGGTACGGTATCTCACATCACGGGCGGTAACTTTGCCCAAAGTGCCATCACCATCAATGGCTGGCTACGGGATTTCCTGTGGGCACAAGCTTCTCAGGTGATTGGCTCCTATGGTTCAGCCCTATCCGCCTATGGTTTGTTGTTCTTGGGTGCTCACTTCATTTGGGCCTTCAGCCTCATGTTCCTCTTCAGTGGCCGCGGCTACTGGCAAGAGCTGATTGAGTCCATTGTTTGGGCCCACAACAAACTGAAAGTTGCACCGGCCATTCAGCCCCGTGCCCTGAGCATCATTCAAGGCCGTGCCGTCGGTGTAGCCCATTACCTCCTAGGGGGGATTGCCACCACTTGGGCATTCTTCCTAGCTCGAATTATTTCTGTAGGATAGGGGCGAGGAGGAGATAACCAACTATGGCAACTAAATTTCCGAAGTTTAGCCAAGACCTCGCACAGGATCCGACCACACGCCGGATTTGGTACGCCATCGCCATGGCTCACGACTTTGAAAGCCACGATGGCATGACTGAGGAGAATCTTTACCAAAAGATTTTTGCCTCCCACTTTGGACATCTGGCCATCATCTTCCTGTGGGTGTCTGGTAGCTTATTCCACGTTGCGTGGCAGGGGAACTTTGAGCAATGGGTTCAAGACCCTGTTAACACCCGTCCCATCGCCCATGCGATCTGGGATCCCCAATTTGGCAAAGCCGCAGTGGAAGCTTTCACCCAAGCTGGGGCTTCTAACCCTGTGGACATTGCCTACTCTGGTGTCTATCACTGGTGGTACACCATCGGTATGCGCACCAACGGTGACCTGTACCAAGGTGCCATCTTCCTGCTGATTCTGGCTTCGCTGGCTCTCTTTGCTGGCTGGCTGCACTTGCAACCCAAATTCCGTCCTAGCCTCTCTTGGTTCAAAAATGCTGAATCGCGGTTGAACCACCACTTGGCAGGTCTATTTGGGGTTAGCTCCTTAGCTTGGGCAGGCCACCTGATTCACGTAGCCATTCCTGAGTCCCGTGGTCAGCACGTGGGCTGGGATAACTTCCTTAGCACCATGCCCCACCCCGCCGGTCTAGCACCTTTCTTTACGGGGAACTGGGGCGTCTATGCCCAAAACCCTGACACGGCTAACCACGTCTTTGGCACGGCACAGGGTGCTGGCACCGCGATTCTCACCTTCTTGGGTGGTTTCCATCCTCAAACGGAGTCCCTGTGGCTCACGGATATGGCTCACCACCACCTTGCCATTGCGGTGCTCTTTATTGTGGCGGGTCACATGTACCGCACCCAATTTGGGATTGGCCACAGTATTAAAGAGATGATGGATGCCAAGGACTTCTTTGGCACTAAGGTGGAAGGCCCCTTCAATATGCCTCACCAAGGCATCTATGAAACCTATAACAACTCACTGCACTTCCAGTTGGGTTGGCACTTAGCCTGCTTGGGTGTGATCACCTCCTTGGTGGCACAACACATGTACTCACTGCCACCCTATGCCTTCATTGCCCAGGACCACACAACCATGGCTGCCCTTTATACCCATCACCAGTACATTGCTGGCTTCTTGATGGTGGGTGCCTTTGCCCATGGTGCTATCTTCCTAGTGCGGGACTATGATCCCGCCCAAAATAAGGGCAATGTGTTGGATCGGGTGCTGCAACACAAAGAGGCGATCATTTCGCACCTGAGCTGGGTGTCCCTCTTCTTGGGCTTCCACACCTTGGGGCTCTATGTCCACAACGATGTGGTGGTGGCCTTTGGTACCCCTGAGAAGCAGATCTTGATTGAGCCGGTCTTTGCCCAGTTCATTCAAGCAGCTCATGGAAAACTACTCTATGGGTTTGATACATTGCTGTCGAATCCCGATAGCATTGCCAGCACTGCTTGGCCGAACTATGGTAACGTCTGGCTACCCGGCTGGCTCGATGCCATCAATAGTGGTACCAACTCCTTGTTCCTAACGATTGGCCCTGGGGACTTCTTGGTGCACCATGCCATTGCCCTAGGCTTGCACACTACCACTCTGATTTTGGTCAAAGGTGCGTTGGATGCCCGTGGCTCCAAACTGATGCCAGATAAGAAAGACTTCGGCTATGCCTTCCCCTGCGATGGGCCTGGCCGTGGTGGTACCTGCGATATTTCCGCATGGGATGCCTTCTATCTGGCGATGTTCTGGATGCTGAACACCATTGGCTGGGTAACCTTCTATTGGCACTGGAAACACTTGGGTGTTTGGGAAGGCAATGTGGCCCAGTTCAATGAAAACTCTACCTACCTCATGGGTTGGCTGCGAGACTACCTGTGGCTGAACTCGTCCCAGCTCATCAATGGCTACAATCCCTTCGGCACCAATAACCTGTCGGTGTGGGCATGGATGTTCCTGTTTGGTCACTTGGTGTGGGCTACGGGCTTCATGTTCCTGATTAGCTGGCGTGGTTATTGGCAAGAGCTGATTGAGACCTTGGTATGGGCGCACGAGCGCACTCCCTTGGCCAATCTTGTGCGTTGGAAAGATAAGCCCGTGGCGCTGTCGATTGTTCAAGCCCGGTTGGTGGGTCTGGCACACTTCAGCGTTGGCTATGTCTTGACCTATGCGGCCTTCCTAATTGCTTCAACCGCAGCCAAGTTTGGTTGATCCACTCACTAGTTAGCTTTTGTTAGTCCCCTGCCTCTGTGGTGGGGGATTTTTGTTTCCTATGGAGAAGGTGACCGAGTGACTGGAGGCACAAATCCCTTGAGAGATTGACAATAACTTGACAAAAGTCTAGTTTTATGGCTAGGGCAAAGGACACGGTTCAGTCATTATTGATTATTGAATGCCCAAGGGAACGGTGGGTGAGGCGATTCAATGGGCTGCTGCGTTGGACATGTCAACACGGTTAACTGTAGTTTGCTTTTAGTTTCTTATCTTTTTGTATCTCCTTCTATGGAATAGAGCTTTATTGCACTAAAGGTTAGCAACTTGTAATGTATCTCAGTATCCTAAAGATTTACTTAAAATCTGTTTTCAGAAACTTGACTTCATTGTTATTATAGGACTGAATTTCTCGGTTAGTTTTTGCTGCTCTCACTGGAGATACGAGTAATGCAGGGTAAGCTCGCATTCTTTATTATTTCTACATTTCCGTACAGAAACTATATTGAACAGTTATTGGCACAAGTCGATCTTGCAGAACCTTCTCAGATAGTTGGTGAAAATTCAGCTGGCCTTACCTTAGGTCTGGATAATTGGTGGGGGCTTTTAGTGCGGGTGATCATCGCACTTGCTTTGTTATTCATTGGTTGGATTGTTGCAATTGTTTTGGCAAGGGTAACAAGATCAATTTTGAAACGGCTGCGTCTTGATGAATGGTTGAGCCAGTTCTTGGGTGAGAATGAATCGCTGCGAAACCTATCACTAACAGCAATTCTCTCAGGAGTTGTTTTTTGGATCATCTTTTTGCTGGGAGTGGTGGCCTTCTTGGATGCGCTGCGACTCACAATAGTTTCCCAGCCTCTCAATGCTTTTCTGAATCAAATTTTTACTTTCCTGCCAAAACTAGGGGTTGCTATTCTGCTTTTGGATTTGGCTTGGGTCGTGGCAACCATATCGAAAATGCTCGTGACTCAATCTGCCCGTTCTCTCAATTTGGATCGTTCATTACCGCTGGAATCTGGAAAAGAGGACACTCCAGAGGGGATTCCCACAATGTCTGTGGCTGAGATGTTGGGAAATACTCTCTACTGGTTTGTGTTTCTCTTCTTTCTGCCCTTGATTTTAGGGGTGCTTAATCTAGAGGGCTCGCTGCAGCCTGTGCAAAATCTCTTAAACGATATCCTAGGGACACTGCCCTTTATATTGAAGGCAGTAATCATTGCTATTGTTGGCTGGTTTATTGCGCGAATTGTGCGCAGCTTAGTCATTAACTTAATGACATCTATGGGAATTCAACGCATTGGCCAGCGTTTGGGCCTAGGGCAGGCTAGTCTGGGTGAATCCCTGGCAACGGTTATCGGTACAATCATCTATGTCCTAATTTTGATTCCGACGGCGATCGCTAGCCTTGAGGCGCTGCAAATTCAAGCCATTACGGCACCGGCAACGGCAATGCTCAATGAAGTGCTGACGGCCTTGCCAAGAATTTTTACGGCCGCAATTATTCTCATTTTGGCCTATGTCATCGGTCGCTTTGTGGCTGAGATGGTGCAAAACTTCCTGCAAACAATTGGGTTTGATCAGGTTCTTGTCTGGTTGGGCATTGAATCTCTGCCTGCCACGGCTGTAGAACCTGCGGAGCGTCCTGCCCATTGGCGCCAACCGTCTGAAGTGGTTGGCATTGTTACTTTGGTGGGAACAATGTTTTTTGGGGCGATCGCGGCTGTGGATGTGCTGGATATCCCTGCCCTGACTGCCTTTGTCAGCGCCTTGATGATCATCCTCGGTCGGGTACTGGTGGGTATCCTCATCTTGGCCGTGGGCCTATACTTTGCCAATTTGGCGTTTCGGATTCTCGCCGCTTCTGGAACCTCCCAGGCCCGCTTTCTAGGCCAAGCGGCCCGAATTGCCATCATGACGTTTGTGGGGGCAATGGCACTCCAGCACATGGGCGTTGCTACCAGTATTGTGAACCTTGCCTTTGGCCTTCTTTTTGGTTCAATTGCGGTGGCGATCGCCCTGGCTTTTGGATTGGGATGTCGCGGGATTGCCGCAGCCCAAGTGGAAGAGTGGATTGCCTTGCTCAAGGGTAGAAACTCGAATCCAGAGTGAGCCATTGGGGGCTTCCCTGAGATTAGGTGTCCTAGTCATAAAAAATCCCCCAGGGTAAATTGGGGGAGCAGGGATGGGGATAATGTTTGTGCCCTACAGTTGGGGCACAAATCGCTCTTTATCGGGAACTACGGTGTACTCAGCAACAATCTGGCGGAATTCTTCACCATCAATGGTTTCTTTTTCCACCAGTAGATCCACCAGGCGGTCAATGACGACCCGGTTTTCGCGAATGATCTTAATGGCCAGTTCGTAGCTGTGCTGCACTAATTCCCGCACTTGGGCATCAATGCGAGCGGCAATTTCCTCAGAGTATTCGGTTCGAGACACCAAATCGCGCCCGAGAAACACTTCGCCATTTTGGGTTTCTAAAGACAGCGGCCCAAGGTCAGACATCCCGAAGCGAGTCACCATCTGCCGCGCCATTGCCGTTACCTGTTGTAGATCATTGCCTGCGCCGGTGGTGACTTCAGCATCGCCAAAGACAACGTATTCAGCTGCCCGGCCGCCCAGGGCACCAGCCATCCGCGCCATGAGTTGCGATCGCGAGATCAGCCCTGAATCCTCTGAGGGCATGAACCAAGTAAGACCACGGGCTTGACCACGGGGCACCAAGGTTACCTTTTGCACCGGATCGTGATCCTTGAGCAGCGTACCGACAATGGCATGACCCACTTCATGGTAGGCAATGAGACGTTTGCTCTTGCCATCAATCAGTGGTGTGCCCTCCATACCAGCAACAACCCGATCCACGGCATCGTCAATTTCCAGCATCGTGATCGCCGGCTTGCGACGACGGGCCGTGAGAATCGCTGCTTCATTGAGGAGGTTGGCCAAATCGGCACCGGTAAAGCCGGGCGTACGGCGAGCAATGGCTTCTAAGGACACTTCGGGCGCCAGTTTTTTGTTGCGGGCGTGTACCTTGAGAATTGCCAAACGACCCTTAATGTCAGGGGTATCGACAATGACTTGCCGGTCAAAGCGACCGGGACGCAGCAGCGCTGCATCAAGGACGTCGGGACGGTTTGTGGCAGCAATAACAATGATGCCTGTGTTGCCCTCAAAGCCATCCATTTCTGTGAGGAGTTGGTTGAGGGTTTGCTCCCGCTCATCGTTGCCACCGCCAATCCCCGCACCCCGCTGGCGACCCACGGCATCAATCTCATCAATAAAGATCAAGCAGGGGGCATTTTCTTTCGCTTTGCGGAAGAGATCCCGGACGCGGGAAGCACCGACGCCAACAAACATCTCGACAAATTCTGAGCCCGAAATGGAGAAGAAAGGGACGCCTGCCTCACCCGCGATCGCCTTGGCCAGCATCGTTTTGCCAGTGCCCGGCGGCCCCACCAGCAGCACCCCCTTGGGAATGCGAGCACCGACTGCTGTAAATTTCTCCGGCTTCTTCAGGAAGGTAACCACTTCTTGCAGTTCTTCCTTGGCTTCATCAACACCAGCGACATCATCAAACATCACGCCGGTTTTGGCCTCCATTTGAAAGCGGGCGCGAGATTTGCCGAAGTTCATCGCTTGGCCCGGTCCCCCTGGCACATTGCTGGAGCGGCGGAAAAGAAAAAAGAGTCCGCCCAAAAGCAAGATGGGGAAGAGTAAATTACCCAACAGACCCAACAGGGCACCATCATTGCGAGCTGGATGCACATCAATTTCTACGTGCTGCTCGCGCAGTTTACTAATGACTTCTGGCGCTGTCCCCGGCATATCTACCCGTACCCGCAGGGGGCGGCCGTTAATCAATTCCGGATCAGAGACATCCACAATGGCGGTGCGACCATTATCGAAAATGTCGACTTTACTAATGCGACCCGCATCTAGATAGGTGAGGAATCGCCCATAGCTCATGCGCGTACTGGCAGTATTCAGGGGAGGCTGACTTTGATTGAGCATAAAGTTGCTCACCCCTTGCCATAGGAGAATCCCAATGAGCAGTAGGGGTATTGACCAAAGGAGAGCAGTTTTCCAAGAGACTTTCATTGGCGGCGCTTTTTATCAGGTTCTTAACTAAATTTAACATATCCCTCCTGAAGGCGGGAGTTTAGTTCATCATAGTCTCGCGGAGGCGATCGCGCCGTTGCTGGAGAGCGGCTTGCAGCAGAGGATAGCTCCGTAACTCAGGATCCTCTGCGATCAGTTCAGTCGCTGCCAATCGTGCCGCTTCTAGGCAATCTTGATCCTCAACAAGGCTAGCTAGAGCAAAGTCTGGTAATCCCGATTGCCGCGTCCCTAACACCTCCCCTGGCCCCCGCAGCCGCAGATCCATCTCCGCAATAAAGAATCCATCCTGAGACTGGGCCAGCACATTCAGCCGTTGCCTGGCAGCATCATTGCGAGCACTATTGAGCAGCAGAAGACAATAGGACTGTTGGGCACCCCGCCCCACCCGCCCCCGCAGTTGATGGAGTTGTGATAGGCCAAAGCGTTCAGCATCTTCAATGAGCATCACTGTAGCATTAGGGACATCCACTCCCACCTCAATCACCGTGGTAGCCACAAGAATATCCAGTTGCCCCTGGGCAAAGGCTTGAATCGTTGCATCCTTCTCACTAGATGCCATGCGACCGTGGAGGAGTCCTACCCGAAAATTGGGAAAAATCTCCGTTTGTAATCGCTTGTGCTCGGCAATGGCGGATTTCAAATCCACTTTTTCCGATTCCTCAACCAAAGGCAGGACAATGTAGGCCTGACGCCCTTGGGCGACTTCACGGCGGATTAAATCGTAGGCACAGGAGCGATCGCCCCGTCCCAAGATGGTTGTTTGAATTGGCTGCCGACCGGGGGGCAATTCATCAATTTGACTAACATCTAAATCTCCATGGAGAGTCAACGCAAGAGTGCGGGGAATCGGTGTCGCCGTCATGGTCAGCACATGGGGCAGGACTCCCTTGGCTTGTAGCTTTGCCCGTTGGGCTACCCCAAAGCGGTGCTGTTCATCAATCACCACTAGACCGAGCCGCTGAAACCTCACCCCCTCTTGGATAAGAGCATGGGTACCCACCAGCACCGGCAATTCCCCCGTTGCCAATTGATCGAGAATCCGGCGTCGCTTGGTTGTGCGTACGGAGCCCGTGAGCAGTTCCACCGGCACATGGAGGGGGGTAAGCCACTCAAAGAGCTTGCGATAGTGCTGCTCTGCCAGAACCTCCGTGGGCGCCATCAGTGCCCCTTGGTAGCCAGACTGCACTGCCGCCAATAGGGCAATCACGGCAACAACGGTTTTCCCTGACCCCACATCCCCTTGGAGAAGGCGATTCATGGGAATCGGCTGCTCTAAATCCGCCAAAATTTCCGCCACTACCCGCTGCTGTGCCCCTGTGAGTTGAAAGGGCAACCGTTGGTAAAACTGCTCAATGAGTTCCCCTTGGGGCTTGAGGGGGGCACTGGCCTGCTGTTGCTGCTGTCGCCGCCGTTGGAGTAGCCCCAATTGCAGATAAAAGAATTCATCAAAAATCAGCCGCCGCCGTGCCAGACTCAGTTGGGTTTGATCTGGCGGAAAGTGTATGTGACGCAGCGCCATGTCTAGGGGCATGAGTTGGTGACGTTGGCGTAGCGCTTGCGGTAGGGGATCAGGATAGCCTTGCACCAAGGGCAGAATGCGAGCGACCGCACGGCGAATCACCTCGGGCGATATCCCCTCCGTCAGTGGATAGACGGGCACAATCCGGCCAATGGTGAGGGAGTCTATTTCTGCCCCAGCATGATCCAGCACTTCCAACTCTGGATCCTCAAGGGTGAGGCCGTACTTCGTCCGCTTCACGAGGCCAGAGGCGGCCACAAGGGTCTGGGGGGCGTAGAGGCGCTTTTGCTGCTCTTGCCATCCCCGTTGGGCATAGCGGGCCCCGGCATAGAAACGACTCAGGCGAATTTCTCCGGTGCGATCTTGAAGAATAATTTCTAGGATGGTCAGCTTGGCATTGCGCGGACTGGTAAAACAGTTGCAGCGGCGGACTTTACCCACAAGGGTGACGGTCTCCCCAGCTTGGAGTTGCCGAATCGGGACTTGGCGCGCATAGTCAATGTGATCGCGGGGGAAGTAGTAAATGAGATCCGCAACCGTATAAAGCCCGAGTTTTGCCAATTTCGCCGCAGGGCGATCGCCTACGACGCAGCGGAGCTGTTCGCCAATCCCAGGCACTGTTTTGAGGGCTTGATCGAGGGGACGGGATCTTGGGGGTGAACTGGCCAGTTGTTTGTGGACATCGTGGAGCAGTTGGCGGGTTTTCACCACCAGGTGTTGTCGTTGGCTGGGGGACAGATCGTTGTAGTGGGCATAGGCTGCCGCTGTTTTCTGCCAGCGATCGCGCACCTGAGGAGGCAGTTGTTGCAGAGGGGCCTGCGTTAACGCTTCGTGTAAATACTCATTGAACCGATAGGTATTGCCCTGAAGGTTACAAAAACCCCGCTCCGTTTCAATGGCAAGGGCGCGTTGTAGGCGTGGCCAGTCAAGGGACACAGGAGGCCTCCTTACCTAAGGTTCACCATCCATGACCTCGGGAACACGCGCGGTCGCATCTGCGGCGTCATTGGCTTTCCACGTTTGCCACCATGCGCGACTGGCCTTGAGAACCAAATATTGCCGCTGTTTTTTGTGGAGTTGTTTTTGCAGGGTGGCCAGACGCGCTTCCAGTTGGCGAATTTGACTGCGCTGATTGGCGAGGGGGGGGTGCTGAAACTCCAATTCCTCAAGTTGCAGATAAATAGCTGCGATGGGGTGATGGCTCGAGGATTCCCTGGAGGACTCACTTGTGTCTTGCTTCTCTTCGCCTTCCTCTTGCGGCTTCTGCTCATCCAGCATCATGGTCAACAGATGGGGAATCCGCCCTAGGGGACGATTTTCCGCCTGACTGGCAATCTCTAAAATCACCGCGATTGGGGCAGGCGGTAAGATAGCTGCCCGTTGCAGCAGATGGTTAATCTTGAGCGAACTTTGATAAAGGACTTGGCTCAATTGCTGCGGTAGGGAGGTAGGGTCCTGTGAGCTTGTTGAGTCTTCCTCCCCATTCGTCGCCTCTTGGGCTGGAGTTTGGTCTGCTTGGCCGCGGGGTTGTAGGCCTAAGATAGTACTCTCCAAGGCGATCGCCAGTTCAGCAATCTGACGCTGAAGTTCCTGCCGCTCGGCATCCTCAAGGCTCAAAAATTGCTCTGGAAAGACTTGGGTGCACACCTGATAACTCACGGTGATCAACTGCTGACGGGCAATGGGGGCGAGCATCTCCAAATAAACATCATAAAGCTGACGCATTTCCGCCAACGCGGTCAATAGCATCCCCTGCAACCCTAAAATTTCCCGCTCAACGGCTTCTAAGTTACCGGACATACAGGCCTAAACTGGCATAACGGCAAAACAGTGCTGCTGCGTTTAAGAAGACTGTTTCTACAATCTATTACAAAATCTTGGTGAGCATAGACTATTTGCCGACTCATGGCAAGATAGTGGGGTTGCAAAGGTAAGGCAGAAACGTGGATATTATTCTTTGTCTACAAGCAGTCATCCTCGGCTTGGTGCAAGGCATTACAGAGTTTTTACCCATTAGCAGTACCGCTCACCTGATTCTCTTTAGTGATCTGTTGGGGTGGAAGAGTGTCTGGCACAAAACGGCCCTAGATGCGATGCAGTTTGGAAGTGTGATCGCAGTTTTTGGGTATTTTTGGCAGGATATTCGTCAAATTGTCCAAGGGGCTTGGCAGGCATGGCAGCGGCGGGATTGGCAGCGAGAGGAATGGAAGTTATTGGTTGGTATTGCGGTAGGCACCATCCCTGCATTAGCGGCAGGACTGCTTCTGAAATTGGCCAAAGTGGAGTTGGATCAGCCTCAGGTCATTGCCACGATGGCGATCGCCATGGCGATTCTCCTGGGCCTAGCGGAAAAGTGGGGTTCCCGTAAACGCACGTATCAGGACATTGGCATTTTGGATGGCTTTTTAGTGGGGTGCGGCCAGATGATTGCCCTGTTACCGGGGGCTTCACGCTCAGGCTCCACGTTGACTGCGGCTTTAGCTTTGGGACTAGAGCGGCAGACAGCGGCGCGCTTTTCCTTTCTGTTGGGCATTCCCACTCTGACGATCGCCACACTGGTGCAAGCCAAAGATGTTTTTGATCAAGGCACCCTCTTCATTCCCCTTGTGATTGCCATGCTATCGAGTATGGTGTTTTCCTATCTGGCGATCGCTTGGCTGCTACGGTTCCTGCAACGCCATTCCACTTGGATCTTTATCTGGTATCGGATTGGCTTGGGAGCTGCGTTGTGGGGTGCGATCGCCCTCGGTAGTCTGCAAACCTAAAGAACAACATTTAGCAAAATTTAACCTTATCTGTGGTTGAGATCACAGGGAAATGAGGGATATCTGAGCATAGTAGGTATGGGATAGTGAAATCAAGGAAGCTGTACAGAGGCGCGATTGCTATCCAACCCCATCAAGCCAGTAAGGCACACCTGGATCTGCTTATTTTTTTGGCCACAGTAGGAAACCCCAAGCGTGTGTTCTATGTTCAGCACGACAGGCAACACCGACCTAAAGCATTCCACCCTTTCGCTGTTGCAGGCATACCAAGATAACCCTGCACCGGAATTGCGGAATCGCCTTGTTGAGTTGAACATAGGATTGGTACGCAAGGAAGTCCATCGCTGGGTACGGTGCACCCAAGAAAGCTTTGACGATCTCATGCAAGTGGGCACCCTTGGTCTCATTCACGCCATTGAACGCTTTGACCCAACTAAGGGGGTGGCCTTTAGTTCCTTCGCGATTCCCTATATTCGCGGTGAAATTCAACACTACCTGCGGGACAAAAGTCCCCAAATTCGCGTGCCCCGACGTTGGCAAACATTGCAAAGCCAAGGAAAGCGAGTCATTCGGGAATTACGCCAACAACTGGAGCGCCCCCCCACCGATAGCGAAATTGCCCAGGCCCTCAATGTCCCCCTTGAGGAATGGCAGGAGGCAAAATTTGCCAGCTACTACACCACCCCTGTTAGCCTCGATGCCCCTACCTTTGAGGGTGAGGAAGAGGCCGTTGCCCTCGGTGACGTCGTGCCCGATCAACGGTACCAAAGTTTTCAGCTGGCCGAGGAAGATCGGATTCGTCTGCAGCAGTGTCTGCGTAAACTGGAAGCCCGCACCTGTCAAATTCTGGAATTTGTCTTTTTGCATGATTTGAGTCAAAAAGAAACCGCTGAACTTTTGGGCCTCAGTGCGGTCACAGTCTCTCGGCAGATTAAAAAAGGCCTCCAAGCCCTACAACAGATGATGCGTCACGATGACGCTGAATCTTGAAAATGCATAAAATATACTCATGGTTGATTTTGCTGCCCCCCTAGCGGCTTTAGCGGCACATCGTTGGTTCAAACTCATCAACGGTGCCAGTTTCCAAGATGTTGCCCAAATTTATAACCTGACGTTGGCCTATGCACTTGCAGGGGCTGATTGTATCGATGTGGCCGCCGACCCTGCCGTGATTTACGCAGCCAATGAGGCCTTGGCCGTTGCCGCCAGCCTTGGTGCAACCCGCCCCCTACTGATGGTGAGTATTAACGATGGGACTGACCCCCATTTTCGGAAGGCCACATTTGATCCAAGTCGCTGCCCGCCAGGGTGCGATCGCCCCTGTGAACGCATTTGTCCTGCTGAGGCGATTCGTTTTAATGAACAGGTGCAAGGGGTGGTGCGCGATCGCTGCTATGGGTGTGGTCGCTGTTTACCCCTGTGCCCGCTGGGCCTGATTACCACCGATGAGCAACCCGCAGTCTTTGAGGACATCACGTCCCTGATTAGGGCTGGCACGATCCAAGCCCTCGAAATCCACACCCAACCCCAACGTTACAGTGCCTTTAGCGAGCTTTGGCAGCAAGTGCGCCCGTGGGTACGGTATGTGCAGGTACTGGCCATCAGTTGTCCCCAAGGGGAGGGGATAATTGACTATTTGCATTGGATCAATAGGCAGATTCAACCTTTGGAGTGTGCTCTCATTTGGCAGGCCGATGGCCGCCCTATGAGTGGCGATATTGGCGATGGCACAACGCGAGCCACCATTCAATTGGGTCAGGCGATTTTAGGGGCAAATTTACCCGGATTTGTGCAGTTGGCGGGCGGCACAAATGGCCATACGGTTGCTAAACTCAGGGCAATGGGACTATTAGCTCCAGGGGGAATTGCTGGTGTTGCCTATGGTAGTTATGCCCGCAAACGCCTTGCCCCTTTCCACGCGATCGCCGACCAACCCTGGCAAACTGTTCCTGACGTCCTTGCAGCGGCTGTCGCTGAAGCAGCTACCCTTGTTTCTCCGTTGAAATCTGTCCCGTCACTCTCTGTGCCCTATGGTTGAATTGACTGCTGGACAACGCCAAGTCACTGACGATCTCGATCAATTATTAGCCATCCTACCGCCGCCCCTTGGACAGTCCCTCACCGATCATCCGCAGCGGGAAGAACTCCTAGAAATTGTTCTAGATTTGGGGCGACTGCCGGAAGCGCGGTTTATCCACAGCACCCAATATCTTGCCGCGACGCCCGTCAGCCGTGAGATGTTGCAATATGCCGTGGATCGGGTGGGCGAGTTTAGTGGTGACAATCGCGCTGGGATTGAGCGTACGCTGCACCGTATTAGTGCCCTGCGCAATCGCCAAGGAACGATTATTGGCTTGACCTGCCGGGTGGGGCGAGCCGTCTTTGGCACGATTGGCATGATTCGCGACTTGGTTGAAAGTGGCCAGTCCATTTTGCTCCTGGGGCGGCCGGGGGTCGGTAAAACCACCGCTCTACGGGAAATTGCCCGCGTTTTGGCGGATGAGTTGCACAAGCGGGTGGTGATTATTGACACCTCCAATGAAATTGCTGGCGACGGTGATATTCCCCATCCGGCCATTGGCAAGGCACGGCGGATGCAGGTGGCACGCCCAGAACTTCAGCATCAGGTGATGATTGAGGCGGTGGAAAACCACATGCCCCAAGTGATTGTTATTGATGAGATTGGCACAGAACTAGAGGCGCTAGCGGCACGCACAATTGCTGAGCGAGGCGTACAACTGATTGGTACGGCCCACGGCAACCAAATTGAGAACCTGATGAAAAACCCGACCCTCGCAGATTTAGTGGGGGGCATTCAATCGGTCACCCTTGGGGATGAGGAAGCGCGCCGCCGGGGCACCCAAAAGAGTGTTCTTGAACGCAAAGCTCCACCCACCTTTCAAATAGCTGTGGAAATGCTAGAGCGCGATCGCTGGGCCATTCATCTCGATGTGGCTGCCAGTGTGGATCTCCTGTTGCGGGGGCGCCAACCAGTTCCGGAAATTCGCAGCGTTGCTGCCGATGGCTCAGTGGTGATTAGTCGCCCTGAACCTGCCCCCCAGCGATCGGAGGTCAAATCTGCGCCTCAGCGTCCCTCCTGGCGGGACAGTGGCCAGATGCTACCGGTCACTGATGGCAGTAAAGAACCTCTGCGAGCGAATTTTGCCCGGTTGCTGGAAGCGACATTGGATGCCCCCACGGTCGGTCCGAATGGGGAAGAGCTCCCCCTCCACGTTTTTCCCTACGCCGTCAGCCGCCACCATTTAGAGCAAGCAATTCAGACCCTAAACCTGCCCATTGTGGTCACGAAGGACATTGATCAGGCGGATGTGATTTTGACGCTGCGCTCCCACCTCAAGGGGGAAAGCAAGCTGCGGCACTTGGCCCATATTCACCATCTACCCATCCATGCCATCAAAACCAACAGTATGGCGCAAATTGTCCGAGGGCTACGGCATTTGCTTGGCATTGAAGACCCCAGCCCAGCAGAGTCAGCGGATCTCTCCCTCTTTAGTCCAACGGGCAGTGATGATGAATTGGAAGCCCTTGAGGAGGCGCGCTTAGCCGTGGAAGAAATTGTTATTCCCAAGGGGCAAGTCGTGGAGCTACTCCCGCGATCGGCGAATATTCGACGGATGCAGCATGAGCTGGTTGAGCACTACCACTTGACTTCCTGTAGCTTTGGTGAGGAGCCAAACCGACGACTGCGGATTTATCCCAACTTCTTGCGCTAATTAGGGATTTACCAGCGCCTGTAAAAAGGCGCCTATGCGGTCAATGGGCAAAACATGCTGCACACTCCCAAGGGCAATAGCCTCCTTGGGCATACCAAAAATCACACTGGTGGCTTCATCTTGGGCAATGGTGATTCCGCCAACCTTGGCAATTGCTTGCATCCCCGCTGCGCCATCATCTCCCATTCCCGTGAGCAACACCCCAATAACGGCATCGCCATAGTAAGCTGCTAGGGAGCGAAACATTACATTGACAGAGGGACAATATCTTTCGTTGGCAGAAGCGGGTATCAGGCAAAACTTGCCTCGGCAATCAATTTCTAAACTCAAATGATCTGGTGCAAAATACACGGTTCCAGGTTGGGGCGTTTCACCGGCAGTTGCCACAGTAACCTGCAGTTTGGTTTCTTGGGATAGCCAACATATCAGACGGCTGAGAAAGCCAGGACTAATGTGCTGGGTACAGACAATGGGTAGAGGGAAGGTTGCAGGCAACGACTGCAAGACCTTGGCGATCGCTTGAGGGCCCCCTGTCGAAGCACCAATTCCAACAATAGCTAGGTTTAATGATGAGTGCCCCTTTGGCAGGGGTGGCGCTGCAACACTTGGAGAACTAAGGGTAGGACGTAGGGAGCGGGTAAACACTTTCACTCCTGCAAGTACTCGAATCTTATTCAGCAGTTGGGCGCGATCGTAATCGGCTAGCAGACCGCTACTCGGCTTGGGAAACACATCAATTGCACCTGCTTGCAGCAGCTCAAAGACCGTTTCTTCCTCGGCTGTAGCTACGGTGATCACTAAAATAGGACGCGGGTAACGCGCCATAAGTTGACGGGTTAGCTCTAACCCATCTATTTCTTTCATGTACAGATCCGTGCAGACAACATCCGGTTGGCAGGATGGAATTGCAACGAGGGCCTCTTTGCCGTTGGTGGCTACCCCAACAACCTGAATATCGGATGCAGATTGCAACAGTTGCTTAAGAGTGTTCAGGGCAATTGGTGAGTCTTCAACTAAAAACACCCGAATAGTCATTGAAGTAGACTTTACACATTCTCA
>NZ_DVDW01000064.1:0-3924 GCF_015296045.1 Thermosynechococcus sp. M3746_W2019_013
CCCAACTACGACTATTCCCAAGGATATGCAGGGGCAAACTATGAGCACTCCGTCGGCTATCCCCACCCCAACTACGACTATTCCCAAGGATACGCAGGAGCAAACTATGAGCACTCCGTCGGCTATCCCCATCCCAGTTATGGCCCGCCCTACTCACCCCAAGCCTACCAGCACATTGATCCCAACACTCAGATGGCGCTGACGTATCTCCAATCCAGCTTGGCCTATCTGCTGCAAGTTGAGCCCAAAAATGCCAATATTCATGCCGCAATTCGGTCAACCAGTATGGCAATTCAAAATCTCCTCACCCTTCTTAATGGTTAGCTTAATGGTTAGCGGCTCTCGGCAAGGGGATGCAAGCGAAAAATACTCTGAAGGAGTGCCCAAGCGGTTTTAATTTCAGGAACACGCACCTCATTCCATTGACCTGGTTGACAGTAGAGATAGTTAATCAGGTGCCGTTGTTGTGCAATAGACAAGGAGAGAAATTGGAGACCAATTTCTAGGACTAGGCTCTTGCTGCCTAGGTTCGCAGTTCTTGACCAACGCACTTGGACCGGTAAGCGTAGGCTGATTAGGGGGCTAGGCGCAAGAAAGTGCAATTCACCCACTGACTGAGGGAACGA
Source organism: Thermosynechococcus sp. M3746_W2019_013 (assembly GCF_015296045.1). NCBI lineage: Bacteria > Bacillati > Cyanobacteriota > Cyanophyceae > Acaryochloridales > Thermosynechococcaceae > Thermosynechococcus > Thermosynechococcus sp. M3746_W2019_013. The sequence goes on from NZ_DVDW01000064.1 coordinate 627, forward strand.
TTCTGGAGGAAAACGGTTGAGGCGTATCCGTACCCCTTCTTCGGAAATATCAACCGTTTGCCCACGGTAGCGATCGCCCCCAACAATCAATTCACAGGGCTCAGAGCGCAGGAAACGCGGATGGCGCCGCTGGGGCACATCGATAGCCACTAGGGTACAGATAAGAGTTAACGCCAGATTATAACTGCACCAGAACATGTTAATCGCCAAACTATCTGGATTGACCTGTGTTTCTTGCAAGGGAGAACTGCGCCAGATGAGACCAAGGATGACTAAAACCGCAATCACCAGCAAAGGTCGCACCAAAGGCCAATTAATATGGATACGGTGGGGATCAACGATACCTTTTGGCGTTACCTTAAAAGGCTTGCCCTTGGGACTGATGAAGGTACGAATCACCGTGATCGCCATGGGAAAGGCAATCATTGTTTCATAGACATCGGACCAAAAGGCAGAGCGGCGACCCTCCGTGAGCCATGAAAAGGCCATGATATTCCCCAAGTAGTAGGGACAATAAAAGTAGAGAATCTCGTTCACTGTGGCCCGCAAAGGGGCGAGTCCAAAGAGTAAAAAGGCCAAGGGTGCCAAAAGAAAAATGACCCGGGGAATGGACAGCAGCCAATACAATACACCAAGGCCATGGTAAAAACGCTGAATCAAATTGAGGTTGGGAATGGTAAAAAAGTTCTGCTTGAGAAAAAGCATTTGCAGTGTACCTTGACCCCACCGCAATCGCTGGTTAATGTAGGCACTAATAGTTTCCGGCGACATTCCCGCTGAGAGCGCCTCATTCAGATACTTGATCTGATAACCACGCCCCTGCAAGTACAGAGAAGTCAGGTAGTCTTCGGTGATGCTATCGGTGGGAATGCCCCCAATCTCATCGAGGGCACTGCGGCGAATCACAAAACAGGTGCCACAGCATACCACGGCGTTGAAGAAGTCACGGCTGGGTTGAATAAAGCGAAAGAACAGCGTCTGCTCGTTGTTGACAATTCCCTCTAGGCCAAGATTTACAGTCACCGGATCCTCATTGAAAAAATGCTGCGGCGTCTGCACCATGGCGGTCTTGGAATCTTGGAAAAAGCCCACAGTGCGGGTGAGGAAGTTCCGCGTCGGCATGAAGTCGGCATCAAAGACAGCAATGAGTTCCCCCGTGAGCGTGGGCAGAGCATGGTTAATGTTCCCTGCTTTGGCATGGCGGTTGTCGGGGCGATCGCGATATTCACAGCCCAGTTCTGCAGCAAGGGCGCGCACCGCTGGGCGACGGGTATCATCCAGCAGGTAAATGCGCTTGTGGGGGTAGTCCATGGCTTGGCAGGCAATCACGGAGCGGTGCAAAATCTCTACGCCTTCGTTGTAGGTGGGTAAAATGACATCCACCCAGGGCAGATACTCACCGCGAATCACTGCTTGACTCAGGCGATCGGCTTCGGGGGTGCGGTTTTTGGAAAAGATAGACAGCACAAAGAAGCAAATCGTGTTGATCAGGGTCAGCAACTCAGCCGCAAATAGAAGAATTGAGACTGTGCCATTGAGGGGATCATCCAAGTTCAGGCTATTGAAAAAGCGCCAGAGAATATAGCGCACCGCCAACAGGGCTAGCCCCAAACTGACAATCAGCCGTGACCAAAAAGTGGGTTGGGGGGAGAGTTCCTTGAGTAAAAATGTGATGGCAAGCCAAACAAAGGCGGGCAACAGCAGGGCTTCAAGCGTAGTTCCTTGGGGTCGCATGATGGCCTGTCCCCCATGCCAAAAACTGACAAGATTCGGTAATAAATCCCGCCAGTCCAGTTGCCAAAGCAATACTCCTAAGAGGGCTAGAATGCCTAGGAGCAAAAGCCAGCCATCGGTTTGCAACGACTTGAGGGGCATGGTTTAGCTTCTAAAGACCACTTCAACACTTTGACCGACACCGCAGAAACGTTCGGCGCTGAAGTCCTCCGGTAGGTTGTGGAGTTGAACGTCAACCGCCAGTTCGTTGCGCACCAGATCGGGAGGGGGCACGGCCACGTTTTCCCCCACTTCGACCTTACCAGGGCCACCACGAATCGCCCGCACAATGCCGCTAAGTCGGCGATCGCTCCCATCCAGCAAGCGCACAGTAGCCTCTTGACCCACCCGCAGACGAGGATTTTCTCGCTCGGCCACCAATGCCGTTGCCCAGACATCAGTGCAATCTAGAACTTTAACGATCGGATCACCCGCTGCTAGGGGAATACCCAACTCCCCTGTTTTGTGGATCACTGACCAGACAACTGCGGTCGTCGGTACTTTCACAGTCGCCAGGCGTTGCAGGGAGAGTTGCTGTTTAATATTGGCAATTTCACGGCGTAGCTCGGCAATGGTTGTGGCTACTGCCAACAGTTCAGCATCAATATCAACAACTTCAATTTGCAAATCAATGAGGCGGATTTGGGGAAAGCTAAAGGTACGCGCAGCATCCAGTTGCAGTCCTTGGCGAGCCGCTTGGAGAGCTGTTTGTTGGCGGCGCAGCTCGGCCTGTTTACTCTCAACAAATTTCGCCGCTTGCTTGGCACGGGAAACGGCTTCATCGGCGAGTTGGCGAGCCACAGCCCCTGCTTCCACTAAACTGGTATAGCGATCGGCTTCAATGCGGGCAATGGCCAGAGCTTCTTGGGCTTGGCGGAGTTCCCCTAGGGTGCGCTGCACCGCTTCTTGGGCAAAGCGGGTTTCAAGGATGTGTTGACTTTGCTGATAGCGCTCCAGTTGGGCAATCAAGGCCATGCGGCTGTTCCGTTTCTCTTGCAAACTGCGCTGCTGGGCAAGGGCAACACCGAGTCGAGTTTCCAAATTCTGGCGATCGGTTTCCAGTTGAGGATTGCGATCGTTGCGGATGAAGCCAATTTTCGTTCCTGCTTTCAGGAGCTCGCCGGGGCGCAGCGGTTGCAGGGTTAATGTACCAGGAATTCTGGCATAGAGCGTAATCACTGTGCCATTGAGGTAGCCCACGCGGCTGACCACATTCCGGTGTCGCCACCAGAGGAGATACACAGCTAGGCCAATCAGGGTGATGCCAAGACCTATACGAACGATACGAAAAATGCGGCGTCGTTCGTTAGTGGGTGGGGGTTTGGTGGCAACTGAACTGGAAGATGAGGTATTCATATTCGCTCTCTCCACTTTCACAACTTAGCCAACTCAGCCATCTAATCAACGGCAAGCCCATGCTCCTTTGCTCCGTTTTTGGCCCGTTGAGAATTGTCTCTAAATCGTTGGCTGCAGGCCACAGGATTTCATCAATAAAATCCTCCCCTGCAACCTAGGTCAGAGCCGT
>NZ_DVDW01000034.1:0-97873 GCF_015296045.1 Thermosynechococcus sp. M3746_W2019_013
GGGGGGTGCTGGGGCGGGGGTAGGCGAAGCATTTAAGTCTGCTAAGACCTCTGCCGCCGATTGGTAGCGATCGCTCGGCGCCGGCTGCAACATGCGGTCTAGAATGTGCTGGAGCTGCTGACTGACAGAGGGAACATAGGAGTGCCAATTCCAGCGGTTGTTATAGGCATCAAATAGCTCTTCGGGGTCTTTGCCCGTTAGCAGCACAATACAAGTGACCGCCAAAGCATACAGGTCTGAGTTAGGAAAGACCCGTTCACCCCGTATCTGTTCTGGAGGCGCATAGTGAGCTGTATAAATACCGGTACTGCGGCTTTGGATAGACGTTTGGGAAACTTGTTTCACCGCCCCAAAATCCAGCAAGTAGAGCCGCCCTTGACCGGGAAACTTGGTTTTACTGGGGTGCTGGCGCATGATATTCGAGAGCTTGATATCGCGGTGAATAGAGCCGCGCTCATGGACATATTGCAGGACAGGCAGCAGCTCCCGCAGCACTTGTCGTACCTGCTCTTCGCTAAAGCAGCCCTGCTGCGCCAACTCGTCTTCTAGGGTTTCACCATCAATAAACTCCTGAACCAAGTAAAAGTAGCTTTCTTCACCGGAGCCGTTAAAGCTGGGGACTTCCTCGCGAAAAAACGCCAGTAAATCAGGAATTTGAGCATGTTGACCCAGTTCTTCGAGAACTTTTGCCTCCCGCTCAAAGAGTTCTTGAGCCTTTTGCAAGCTGTGGGGGTCTGAGACGTTGGGCAAAAATTGTTTAATAACACAGTATCGCCACCCTGGCGTATCCAAGTCCCGTGCTAAGTAGGCAGCCCCAAAGCCCCCCCGCCCCAAAACCCGCTCTGCCACATACCGACCCCGCAAAATGAGGGGCATGCCACAGGTGATGCAAAATCGGTCACGAATGCGACTGTAGCTCTGGTTAGGTTGATCCAATTCGGGAAGAGCATTTTGCGGACGCGGGCAATGGGGACGAGTACAATAAGCCAACATGGACCTGCTGATGCAAGGTTTCCTCTATAATACTGCCCCCAGAATATCTGCCACCCTTGCACAGGGCAAGACTTTTTAGGAATAGTAACCTCTTGACAAGCTGATGGTCGGACTCGAACCGACGACCTACTGATTACAAGTCAGTTGCTCTACCAACTGAGCTACACCAGCACTATTTCTAGCATACTACGTCTTAGCAACGTCTTAGCAACAGTGGGGAACCTTACCTATCAATCTTTTTTGGGCATTGCGCAGTCCCAGCGCCGAAAAGATTCAAGGCCAAGGCGGCCTGCTAAGGGGATGCCAAGTTGAAGATCGCAGCAATCGGGCTTGAGTTGTTAATGATTCATTGCAAACCCCAGCAGCCATCGGCAACGCCTAGAAAATGATCTAAGTTTTGATTAGCTTGCTGTGGCAGTTGCACCACCGTGATTATCCTGCACCTGTTGGACGCTTGGAAACGCACTCCGGTTAGAACCTGGCGTTTTCCCATAAAAACAACCATCCGCATTGGTCGCGCTGCAGACAATGATGTGATTCTCAACGATATTCTCGTTAGCCGCTATCACGCGGAACTCTCTTGCTACCGGGATCCAGAGAATCTCGATCGTTGGTTTCTCAAAAGTTTGGGGGCGATCGGTACGTTTGTCGATGGTCGCCTTGTTGATGAGAGCAAACTTGCCAGTGGCAGCCTCATCCAGCTAGGACCCACAGGCCCAATTCTGGAATTCCATGAGCAAACCTTTCGCCGCAGTGCCCCCACCCTTGGTGAGTGTACCCATGCCGGTAATATGCCCGGGAATCTGTTTTGCATTCACTGCGGTCAACCCCTCAATGTGCAGCACACCGTACGCAACTATCACATCCTGCGCCTTTTAGGCCAAGGCGGGATTGGCAGGACCTACTTGGCCTGTGAAGCTCACCCCCCTGGGGAATGGACTGGCAAGGTTCCAGAGGTGCGGGTTCTCAAGGAACTGCGGTCTGAGATGGCGGATAATGAGAAGGCACAGGAACTTTTTGAGCGGGAAGCTCGTATCCTGCAACTCCTTGACCATGCAGGGATTCCCCGCTTCTATGATTTTTTTGTGGAAGATGGGAAAAGCTATTTGGTCATGGAACTCATTCATGGCATTGACCTAGAGCGCTGGGTACTGCGCAATGGCCCGGTGCTGATTCCTCAGGCGGTGCAGTGGATGATTCAAACCTGTGGTGTCTTAGACTACTTGCACAATCAGGATCCACCAGTGATTCACCGTGACTTGAAACCTAGTAACCTGTTGGTGCGATCGCGGGATAACCAAATTGTTTTGATTGACTTTGGGGCGGTCAAAGAACTGGGGCATTCCCCCAGCCGCGTTGCTGTGGAGGGCTACAGCGCCCCGGAACAGATGATGGGCAAACCCACCATTCAGTCCGATCTGTTTGCAGTGGGCGCAACCTTAGCTTTTCTACTTTTGGGAGATAATCCAATTCGCTTCTATCATCACTGTCAGGGCTACCATCGGCTTGATGTATCGGATCGCCCAGAAATTCCCGATCCTTTGAAGGAGGTGATCCACCGCGCCACCGCACCTTTGATATCTGAGCGCTATCCTTCTGCTATTGCTTTGGCCAAAGCGCTTAGGCGGACCCTGGCAGAACTCTCCCAAGAATGGTCCAAAGTTTGATGCTCCAGTTTGAACGAGTTGTAGGTTTCTATGATTTACCTGCCTGTTACTGCCCTACTTTTTGTGCTGCTGATCCTGTCGCTGCCGTTTCTGTGGCTGGCGATCGCCTTCGATGCCGTACAGGTGGCCGTTGCCAAGTTGGGCTTTTCACCGACTGCCGCCTCGGTCTTACTGCTGATGGTGATTCTCGGCAGTACAATTAACATTCCCCTCTACGAGCGGGTCTCTACGGTGGCGATTGTTCCCGATTTTGAAGAACTCTGGTTAAGTCGGTTTTGGGGAATTCCCCTGCGCAAAATTCAGCAAAAAACTATTGTGGCGCTGAATGTGGGCGGTGGCCTAATCCCCACACTGCTGGCACTCTATCAATTTACCCGTGTGAGTCCCTTAGCGATTCTTTTGGTGACCTTGATCGTGGCTGTGGTGAGCTACTATTCTGCCCAAGTGGTACCTGGTATTGGGATTCAAATGAATGCCTTGGTTGCCCCCCTAACAGCAGCAATGACGGCCATTTTGATTTCTGGGGGCATAGCGGCGGCACCTATTGCCTTTGCCGGGGGCGTGCTGGGAACGCTCATTGGTGCCGATTTACTACACCTGCGGGAAATTGAGCGCATGTCGGCGGGGGTGCTCAGTATTGGTGGTGCGGGTGTCTTTGATGGCATTGCCTTATGTGGGTTATTTGCACTGCTATTGACTTAGGCATACCCGCAGTAAGAATAACCATGATAAAGTGCTGGATGAAGTGCTAAAACCTCTGAGAAAAAATCTATGGGTCTGCTGGCTGGCTATCAATTTGTCAAAGATTTAGAATCCGCTGGGGCATTGGCACTCTTTGTTCCCCCAGAGGGCGGTTTTGAGGGTCGCTATCAACGGCGACTGCGTTCCAAGGGCTATACCACTTTGCCCATGAGCGCACCGGGCTTGGGGGATTTAGCAGCCTACCTGACCCAAGAGCACGGAATTCGTCCGGCTCACACGGGCAAAGAAGACATTCGCGTTTATTTTCAGCCGCCCTTAGTGACGTACCATTTGCAAAACCTACCCCCCAATGCTAAGGGACTGGTGCTCTGGCTGATTGATGGTAAGCGGCTCTCAAGGCAAGAATTTGCCTACTTGGCACAGTTGACCCAAACCCTACCGAAGTTCAAAGTGGTAGTGGAAGTGGGGGGCGATCGCGTTGTGCGCTGGGAACCCCTTGCGGATTGGGTTGCTGCTGCCTAGGGTCTAACACTTCTGCGTCAATCCACAAACTGCCTACTTGCCCCTTGACAGTCTTCCTTCAACCCTGAAGGATATAGGCCAGAGGGGCTTAGTCTCCCTGTATCAGAAATAACCATTGGGAAAGGGACGATGACTTCAAATTCCGACATCTCAGGGAAAAAACTTGCCGCTGGCATCTGTGGTATCCTCTTGGGTACCCTTGGCATTCACAAATTTGTCCTTGGTTACAATACCGAGGGCTTGATCATGTTGCTGGTGAGCTTGTTGACCTGCGGCTTGGCCGCCCCTGTCATGGGTATTATTGGCTTAATTGAGGGAATTATGTACCTCAGCAAAAGTGACCAGGAGTTTTACAATACCTACATCGCTGCCAAAAAGGGCTGGTTCTAAGGTCTAGGATTTATTCCATCCGGGGAGATGGCGGCAATTGCTGGCCTGCTAGAATAACAGGCGCACACTCAAGTTTAAAGCTTTAAGTTCAGGAAGTTAACCACAGGATTTCTTTGGCCTATCCATTGCAGCCCAGCGGTGACCTACGAACCCCTGCATCACAAATACCGCCCCCAACGCTTTGCAGATCTGGTGGGTCAGGGGGCGATCGCCACCACCCTCACCCAGGCTTTGCTCAAGGAGCGCATTGCACCCGCCTATCTCTTTTGCGGTCCCCGTGGCACAGGCAAAACCTCTAGTGCCCGTATTTTGGCAAAGTCCCTCAACTGCCTGAAGAGTCGGAAACCAACTCCTGACCCCTGTGGCCAGTGCGAAGTCTGTCGGCAGGTCGCTAATGGCACCAGTTTGGATGTCATTGAAATTGATGCAGCCAGCCACACTGGGGTGGACAATATCCGCGAACTGATTGAGAAGGCACAATTTGCCCCAGTGCAGTGTCGCTACAAGGTTTATGTGATTGACGAATGTCACATGCTGAGTGTGTCGGCCTTCAATGCCCTCCTCAAAACCCTAGAGGAGCCGCCGCCCCATGTGGTCTTCATCCTAGCGACAACGGATCCACAGCGAGTGCTGCCCACCATTATTTCCCGCTGCCAGCGCTTTGATTTTCGGCGGATTCCCCTAGGGGAGATGGTTGCCCACCTTCAGGACATTGCTGATAAAGAGCAAATTGAGATTGCGCCTGAAGCCTTGACCCTTGTGGCCCAATTAGCCCAAGGGGGACTGCGGGATGCTGAAAGCTTGCTGGATCAGTTGAGCTTATATCCTGAACGGATCACGGTAGAACACGTATGGCAACTGGTCGGAGCGGTGCCAGAACAAGATCTGCGGCAATTGTTGGGGGCGATCGCCCGTCGGGATGCAGTGGCAGTTCTCGAGCAGACCCGCCAATTACTGGAGCGGGGTCGCGATCCGCTGACAATTCTGCAAAATCTGGCCAGCCTCTATCGTGATTTGCTCTTGGCAAAAACTGTCCCTCAACGGCAGGACTTGGTAGCCCTCACCGCAGAAACTTGGCAGGCCTTGATTGCCCTTGCTGAGGCATGGTCAGTTGAGGAGATTCTACACGCCCAACAACACCTGCGCACCTGTGAAAGCCAAATCAAACAGAGCAATCAACCCCGCCTCTGGCTGGAAATTAGCATTTTAGGACTGATGACGGAGAGGGTTCCCCAACCGCCCCCAGCTGCGGTAATGCCTGCTGCCAGTCCACAACCAACCACTGGGGCACCCCCTAGGATTAAACCCGAAGTTGCTGTTGCCGCCAAGCCCGCAGAACCCCTCCCTCAGAACTCGGAATTGTCAGTTAAACACCTGCAAATTAAAGAAACCGCTGCTGCGGCACCTGAACCAGCGGCATCTCCTGAACCCGTAGCCAATCCCGAACAGGTGTGGCAACAGGCACTACAGGTCTTGCAGCAGATGCAAATGAGTACCTATGCGCTGCTTTCACAACATGGCCACCTACGGCACTTGGACGATCGCGAGGTACAGATTGGTATTGTCAACCAAACCCTGTTAAATCTGACGAAAAATAACCAAGCCAAAATTGAAGCTGCCTTTTCCCAAGTTTTAGGCCGCCGCACCAAAGTCGTCCTTGAGGTTGCGCCGCTGCCCCACAAAACCACACCTGCACCAAAAGCTAAGGAGCCGCCGCAATCCTCTGTCGTCATCCCCCTGCAGCCAAGAGAAGCTCCACCCCCCCCTGAAGAACCAACCCCTATTCCACCCCCACCACCTCTCACCACTGCTGCCGATCCTGTGCGTGAATCTGCCGAAAAACTGGCACGATTCTTTAACGGTGTGGTTATTCGCCTACCCGATGAGGGCGAAAGTCCAGACACCCCAATTGCTGAAGCCTCTGAAGAGGAGGAGCTGGAGTTTTAAGGCCTCTGAGGGTCTAGTTTTCGGCCCCGCATATTATATTCCCAGAAGATTCCCAGAAGTCGTGCTCAACCCCTCGAAGCATACCGGCTCTTCGAACGCTTGTTACCAGGCCAGAAAGCATCCAAGGAAGGAGCGTAGCCATGCCTCGGATTCACGCTAATGCCCGAACCACACCTCGGATTCGCCGTGAGGCCCAACAAGCGCCAGCTTCGGTAAGTCACCGCGAGCTTGCCAGACGCTACGGTATCCACCGCCATACGGTCGCGAAATGACGAAAGCGCGGGAGTGTCGCAGACAAGCGCACCCGCCCTCATCGCTTGAACACTATGCTTACTGCAGCGCAAGAGCTCGTGATCGTTGAGGTGCGTAAGTTCCTTTGGCTGCCCCTTGATGACCTGCTGGTTCTTGCCTGAACCTTCCTCAACTCCAACCTTAGCTGCTCGGCGCTAGATCCCCTAGATCCCTGTCTGCGCTGCCACAGGGTCTCGAACCTGCGCGCACTGCAAAAGAAGCCGGCAAGCGCAGAAGGGGGGACAAAACGACCACGCGGCAGTTCAAAGACGACGAGCCAGGGTTCATTCACATCGACTCAAGTACCTGCCGCAATGTCTGAAGAGGAGAGGCGCCCTGACCTCTGCGTCGCAATTGACTGGGCAACGCGTTGGCTCTATCTGGCAATCCACGAGGATAAGAACGCTGAATCTGCCACGCACTTTTTTGCGCACGTGCTTGCCAACACCCCCTTTGTGGTACATACTCTTCTTACAGATACCGGCAAGGAGTTCACCGATCGCTTCTGCACCACGGGCGATCGCCAACCCACCGGACGCCATCTGTTCGATCAGCTCTGTGCGAACAAGAGAATTGAGTATCGGCTCATCCAACCTCGCCACCCGCCAACCAATGGCATCGTCGAGCGCCTCAACGGTCGCATTGCCGAGATTCTGGGCGCTGAGCGTTTGTCTCCGCCGCTGATCTGCAAGAGACGCTCACAGGCTACCTTTGGACGCACAATCACCGAATTCCCCAACGCGCTTGGGACCACATGACACCCATCGAGAAACTCTGAACATGGCCAATGGAGCGACCAGAGTTGTTGTTTCAAAGGTAGGTCATGTCCCGGGTCTTGACCTGCGCTGCAGCGAGCGCGGATGGATGCAGGCTGCAACGGTTCTATTGATGAGGCAATTCGCAATTATTGTGCTGCGTAATGTCTCATTATTTATTGGAATAGCTATAATGAGCACAACTGACTGACCGCGAGCATTTGCTCGCGGAACAACTTATTGAGGGAACTCTTTACAGGAAATGAGACTAATGACCCCCAAAAAACTAACCCAAGCGGAGGCTCACCTTGCCTTCGGGCGCAACTGGCTGGAAGATCACAGAGGTTGAAGTGCGTGAGACGGAAGCGGGGCTTTTGTAGCTTCTGGGTGGAGAGGGGCTTGATGGCAAGCGCTTTCTCAATATCGGAGGTGGTTCAGATCTGCACAATCTCGCGGCCCTTCGACTTGGGGCGCGGGAGGTGGTGGCGGTGAACAGCAACGCCGATTCGGTGGCAACCACCCATGCTGTGCTTTCTCATTTTGTGTCCGGCGGCGCTTACCGCATCAAGCAAGAAAGTATCTTCAAGCTCGCACCCACCAAATGGGGAACTTTCGATGTGGTTTATTCCTGGGGGACTGCACCACACCGGCGAGCTCGACCGCGCTTTGGCTTGTGCCGCGCGGATGGTGACACCCGAGGGTCTCCTTGTGTTGGCACTTTATCGGCGCATCTGGATGGAGCTGTTCTGGCGTTGGGAAAACAGTTGGGAAAACAATTGTACTGGTACGCGCAGGCTTCTCCTGCGGCTCAGGCTCAGATGCGATGGGTGTATGTGACCCTTTTGCGCCTTGGCCTTCGGTTAACTGGCCGGCGGTTTGCAGACTATGTGACCCCCTATCGTGGTAATCGCGCAATGAATTACTACCACGACGTCCATGATTGACTGGGTGGCTGGCCCTATGAGTCCATCAGGCCCGATGAAGTGTCTGCCCGAATGATCGGGCTAACTTTACACCAGTTCCGATTTTCGCACGCTAGGGAAGGTTTTCGGATATTGTCGGTTCGGGATGCAATGACTACGTCTATAGACTCTATAAACAATTGGTGCAGAGCTGAGCTATGTGCGGTTTAACTGGTTTCTGGCAGTTTGGCGGTTGCCCTGGTGATGATGCTCGCGCCACTGTGCAACGCATGGCCGATACTCTCATCCACCGCGGGCCGGATGATGCGGGAGTATGGGTAGATGCAGAAGTGGGCATTGCACTGGGTCACCGTCGGCTCGCTATCCTCGATCTATCTCCTGCTGGCCACCAGCCCATGGTGTCGGCCTCTGGACGGTACGTGATCGTCTTCAACGGCGAGATCTACAACTATCTCGAGTTGCGCGAAAAGCTTACCAAAGTCAACCCTACCGGGATGGTTCCCCCATGGCGCGGCCATTCCGATACGGAGACATTGCTCGCGGCATTTGAAGCTTGGGGTATTGAAAAGACCCTCGAGCGCGTCGTGGGGATGTTCGCCATCGCCCTCTGGGATCGGAAAAGGCGTATGCTCACACTGGCGCGCGATCGCATGGGTGAAAAACCGCTCTACTATGGCTGGGTGCACGGCACACTAGTATTTGGCTCCGAGCTCAAGGCATTGCGGGCATATCCAGGGTTTGACAATGCTATCGAGCGCCAGGCGCTAGCGCTTTTCATGCGGTACGACTACATACCCGCACCGTGGAGCATCTACGAAAACATTTGGAAGCTGCCCCCGGGTTGCTTTGTGCAGTTTGGGGAGCAGTCCCTCAGCCCCGGCGCCTCTCCTGCCGGGAAAGGGGAGATCAAAGCCTATTGGTCGGTGCGCGAGGTGGCAGAGGCGGGGTTCAGAGAGCCGCTTGCGTGTACGGAAGCGGAGGCCGCCCGGGAACTCGAACGCCTGCTCAGGCAAGCCATCGCTGGGCAAATGGTGGCCGATGTGCCCCTGGGGGCGTTTTTGTCGGGCGGGGTGGATTCTTCCACCGTGGTGGCGCTGATGCAGGCGCAATCTGCGCGGCCGGTGCAGACCTTCACCATCGGTTTTCACGAGGGCGACTACAATGAGGCCGAGCACGCCAAGGCCGTGGCGCGGCATCTGGGCACGGCGCATACCGATCTCTATGTGACACCGGACGACGCGATGGCGGTCATTCCCCGGCTGCCCGCGCTCTACGACGAGCCCTTCGCCGATTCGTCCCAGATTCCTACCTTTCTGGTAGCTGGGCTCGCGCGCCGGCAGGTGACGGTGAGCCTCTCGGGCGATGGCGGCGACGAACTCTTTGGGGGGTACACCCGCTATTTCTGGACGCGCGCGCTGTGGAAGCGGCTGGGTGTGGTACCCATGCCGCTGCGCCGGGCGTTGGCGGCAGCTTTGACCGGGCCCTCACCCGCCGCGTGGAATCGCGTGTTTCGGTTGCTGGGCCCGCTGCTGCCGCGCCGGCTTAGGGTAAAGCTCGCCGGCGACAAGATGCACAAGCTCGCCGAGTTGCTGGCGCTCGATTCCCTGGAGGCGGTGTATTGCTATCTGGTCTCCCACTGGCAGCATCCGGCGGAGGAGTTGGTCATCGGTTGCACGGAGCCCGAGACGATTCTTTCCCGCCGCGATGCGTGGCCGGCGAGCCTGGCCCAGGGCCAGCGGCCCTTCGAGGAAGTGATGATGTTCCTCGATCAGCTCAGCTATCTGCCGGATGACATTCTGGTCAAGGTGGATCGCGCGGCGATGGGGGTGAGCCTGGAAACCCGCGTGCCGCTCCTGGATCACCGCGTGGTGGAATTTACTTGGCGGCTGCCCTATCACTTCAAGATTAGGGAGGGGCAGTCCAAGTGGCTGCTGCGCCAGGTGCTCTACCAATACGTGCCCAAGGAATTGATCGAGCGACCTAAGATGGGGTTCGGCGTGCCGCTGGATCAATGGCTGCGCGGCCCGCTGCGGGAGTGGGCGGAGGATCTGCTGTCGGAAGCGCGCCTCAAGCGCAAAGCTTTTCTCAATCCAGAGCTAGTGCGGCAAAAGTGGCAGGAGCATCTTTTGGGTCGGCGGAACTGGGCATACCATTTGTGGAATGTGTTGATGTGGGAGGCGTGGCTGGCTGCCTAGAATGCCAAGATTTCTCTTCTTGGTAATTGAAGGATCACTTTCATAGGGACGGCTGGATTCTGACTGCAATCACAAAAAGGCTCGCGATCGCCCCCCAGAATCAGCAGCTGCAGGTCATTCCTATTGGGAGGATGGCAAAGCAGGTCTGGGCAGATAACGAGTAACTTGTGACCATAGAAGCTGTAGCTGCTCCCCTAGGCGATCGGGACCGATACCAAAAAAGATTTGCAATAGGAAGACAACCAGGGCAATTTTAATCGCCGTACCGAGAGTGACCTTGAGCACAGTGATGAGCCAGCGGAGCACAAACCAGCTGATGACGATCGCCCCCACGGTGATCAGAAGTTCAGTTCCTGTCATCGCCGCACCAGAATGCTTTGGCCATGGGTATCGGTGCCACAGGTCTCTAGGAGTTGATGCTCTGCCGCCAAGGCATGCACCAAGGCCGTTGTTTCTGGCGTGGATTCCCAGGGATCGGGGTTGCTGTAGCAATAGTAGGTCTCCACACCATCAATTCCCCGTGTCACCGCAGCAGGAATCAGTTGTTCCGCAGGCAGCCGATAGCGTGCCGGGTGCGCCAAAATCGCCAAGCCACCCGCCTCATGGAGAACCGCAATCACCCGTTCCGCCTGGGCCCATTCTCCTTCGGGGGCGCTGCCCATGGCATAGCGATGCAGGATTGGGGCATGGGGGTCAAAGCCATAGCCCAGGATGTGCACTTCCGTGTCAAGCAGTTGGGCGGTAATTTCAATACCGGTGTAAACTTTGGGACGATCCGTCCCTGGATAGGCTTCGACGTATGTCCGAGCCTGAAAATAGCCCTCTAAAGCATGGTGATCGGTAATGGCAAAGCCCTTGAGACCGTGGATCATTGCCTGTTGCGCCACTTGCTGCGGTGTCAGTTGTCCATCGGAGCAGATGGTGTGGAGATGAAAGTTATAGCGATAGGGACAACTGGTTGCCGTCAACGTCCGAAAGAGACCACGGAGAGTCTCAGCCTGCGTCACCATGAGTGCAGCAAGGGTCATAGGCATTACCAAATCTTACGCTGTTACCTTTTTAATATAAACTTTCTTTAAGAAACTAGGGATAAAAATTCCTAATAGGGCAATTTATGGGGTTGGATGACGTATGCTATGATACAAGTTGGCTCGGAATCATGCGATCGCAACGCCTAAACCTTGTCAGGTCCGGAAGGAAGCAGCAATACGGGATGCTTGCGATAGGCGTGATCTCCGGGTCACCCTCTGGAGAACTGCCAACGATTGATGCCCGCCACTGCCCTTAGCCTCCCCCTGGACGAGATTCGCTACGATGAACGGGGCTTAGTGCCAGCTATTGTCCAAGACTATTTGGACGGAACCGTCTTGATGCTGGCATGGATGAATCGGGAATCGCTACAGAAAACCCTTGAGACGGGTCGCACGTGGTTTTGGAGTCGATCGCGCCAAGAATTGTGGCCAAAGGGGGAAACCTCTGGCCATGTGCAGTGGGTAAAAAGTATCCGCTATGACTGCGATAGTGATGCTCTATTGCTCACTGTAGAACAGGTGGGGCACATTGCCTGCCACACAGGCGAGCGTAGTTGTTTTCACCGCCATGGAGCCAAGGGAGAATACATTGAGCCCCCTCCCGCCGATACCCTCTCACAGGTATATAGCATTGTTTGCCAGCGGCGGGATTTCCCGCAGTTGCAGTCCTACACGTCTAGCCTATTCACTGCCGGGGATAACAAAATTCTCAAGAAGCTGGGGGAAGAAACCGCAGAAGTGGTCATGGCCTGCAAAGACGATGATCCAGAGGCGATCGCCAGCGAGGTAGCAGACTTGTTTTACCACACCCTTGTTGCCTTGGCCTATCATCGGGTGTCTTTGCGGCAGGTCTATGAGCAGCTGCAGTTGCGGCGGCGCTAGGTGATCGCCTTTTGCCTTGTCAGCCCTGGCTGCCCGTGGCTAAAGTGCTAAGTACTGCTCACTGACTTAGGAATAACAATGGCAAAGCACGTGGTCGTCATTGGCGGCGGCATTGGTGGTCTGACGACAGCAGCCTTGTTGGCACGACGGGGCTACCGCGTCCAACTATTTGAACAGGCCGCCCAATTAGGGGGCTGTGCTTCAACCTTTCAGCGACGCGGCTTTACCTTTGATGTGGGTGCCACCCAAGTGGCGGGTCTAGAGCCGGGGGGGATCCATGCCCAGATTTTGGCTGAATTAGAGATGCCTCTGCCAGCAGCAACCCCCTGTGACCCCGCCTGTGCGGTGTATCTGCCGCAGGAAACAACGCCCATTAATGTTTGGCGCGATCGCGATCGCTGGCGACTAGAACGTCAACGCCACTTTCTGGGCAGTGAGCGATTTTGGCAAGGCCTTGAACAACTATTTGCCATTAGTTGGCGATTTCAGCAGCGGCAGCCAATTTTGCCCCCCCGCAATGGCTTTGATCTGTGGAAACTGGTGCAAGCCCTGCGTCCCGACACCCTCCTCACGGTGCCCTTTAGTCTGATGACGGTAACCGATTGGCTGAATCTCTGTGGTCTGGGGAGCGATCGCCGGCTGCGGCAATTTCTAGATCTCCAGCTCAAGCTCTACTCCCAAGTGGATGCCAGTGAAACGGCATTGCTCTATGGTGCCACCGCTCTCTGCCTTGCCCAGGAGCCCCACGGTCTTTACCATCTCCACGGCAGTATGCAGGTGCTCAGTGATTTGCTAGCCAATGCCCTGCGGCGAGATCGCGGCCAAATCTACACCCGTCATCGGGTGCATTACATTGAAGTCGAGGGAGGGCGTGCCGTCGCCGTACAGGTGGAAAACCTAAAAACAAAAACCTTGGAGCGCGTTGCCGCCGATCACATTGTGGCCAATGTCCCTGCCCAAAACCTGCCCCAGCTCCTTGGCGATGCCCTTCCCCCTGGCTATGCCCGCCGCTTAAAAAGGCTGCCGCCGGCCGCCGGTGCCTTCGTCCTCTATCTGGGAGTGAAGGAGTCCGCCATTCCGGAAGCGTGTCCACCGCACCTGCAATTTCTCTACGATCCTCAGGGGCCAATTGGCGAAAACAACTCCCTCTTTGTTTCTGTGAGTCAGCCCCAGGATGGCCGTGCTCCCGACGGCTATCGCACCCTGATTGCTTCTAGTTTTACCGAACCGAATTTCTGGCGGCAGCCCCACTTAGACTACGCCGCCACCAAGGCACAATATACCCAAACGGCTCTGGAACGCCTCGGGGAATTCTTTGATCTGCGGCCCGAGCACATTGTCCACTGCGAAGCAGCCACTCCCCGCACCTTCTGGCGCTACACGGCACGGATAGATGGCATTGTCGGTGGCATTAGTCAACGCCTGAGCACCTTTGGCCCCTTTGGCTTGGCAAGCCGCACCCCAATTCCCCACCTGTGGTTAGTGGGAGATTCTGTACATCCAGGGGAAGGCACTGCCGGCGTCAGCTACGGTGCCCGTGCCCTCGTCCAACAGGTGGTTGCCAGTGATACCAATTTTGGTAAAAATCACTATAATAGAGGAACACCGAGGCCAATCAATTGATGAGGAAACGGACACGCTGTGTTTGCCACCCTTGCTGCCCCCCACCCCCCCCTCCCCCTTGATCTGGTTGCCGCTATCCAAGACCGGAAGCGGGAACTGAATGCAGTCATTCTGGCGCACTACTACCAAGACCCGGCCATTCAAGATGTGGCCGATTATATTGGTGATTCCTTGGGGCTGTCACGGCAGGCGGCCAGTACCAATGCCGATGTCATTGTCTTTGCGGGGGTGCATTTCATGGCCGAAACCGCCAAGATCCTCAACCCCGATAAGTTGGTGCTGCTGCCCGATTTGGCGGCGGGCTGTTCTTTAGCAGACAGTTGCCCTGCAGACGCCTTTGCTGCTTTTAAGGCGCAGTATCCTGACCATTTGGTGATTTCCTACATCAACTGCTCTGCCGAAATTAAGGCCCTCAGTGACATCATCTGCACCAGTTCCAACGCAGTGAAAATTGTCCAGCAGTTGCCGGCGGATCAACCCTTGATTTTTGCCCCCGATCGCAACCTTGGCCGCTACGTGATGGCGCAAACGGGTCGGCAAATGGTGCTTTGGGAGGGCAGTTGTATTGTCCATGAAACCTTCTCAGAGCGACGTATCCTCGAACTCAAGGCTGCCTACCCCACCGCTCAGGTCATTGCCCACCCCGAATGCGAAGAGGCGGTGCTCCGCCATGCCAATTTCATTGGTTCAACAACCGCCCTGCTTAACTACACCCAAACAGAAGCTTGCGACACGTTTATTGTTGTCACCGAGCCGGGGATTCTCCACCAGATGCAGCGGCGCAACCCTCAGAAAACCTTTATTCCTGCACCGCCTCAGGATCAGACCTGCAATTGTAACGAGTGCCCCTTTATGCGTCTGAATACCCTAGAAAAGCTCTATTTGTGTATGCGCGATCGCCAGCCCCAAATTCAGCTGCCCGAGGACGTGCGCCTTGCTGCCCTCAAGCCCATCCAACGCATGCTGGAAATGTCCTAAGGTTAGATCTCGGCAACTGCTCGCTCAATCAGGCGCCGCGCCAAGGTTTGCACCCCAGTGTGGTAGTAGTAGTTGGTGCTCATGTCTAAAAAAGCACCCAAGTAGTCGAGGTTATCTTTCGAGAGTTCAATAAAGCTTTGCAGACGATTGATCACCTTTTGCGGCGTTAACTCGTGGCTGCTCACAAATTGGCTCATCCACCCCTGCACAGCATTAAAGCTCTGAATAATAAAGCCCAATTGACCGCTGGGATTGCCCCCCGGCACCACAGCACTAATGGCTTTGAAGGTGGGGTTTTCCTGCAAGTCGTTGGGTTGCAAGCTTTGCAGTGTGCCCAAGCATTTGAGGAGAAAGTCAGGCCCTAGGGGAATCAGACCATCAAAGCAGATGAGGGCGGCCATCCGCATGAGGGATTCACCACTGTAGTCGGCAAGGGCCCGCAGGAAGTCACCGAGGCTATCACCGGGAATGCCATTGATTTGACAAAAGGCGAGAATTTCTACAATCAGCTTAAGGCTGAGGTCAAGGGACTGCGCCCGCTCTGGCTTGGGGGTGATTTTGTCTAGGAAACCGAAGAATGAAATTTTCTCACCCACTTTGTTGGCAAGGGCAGCCGCCCCTAGGAGGGCATCGGTATTGTCCACGGTTTGATAGAGCCACAGTGCCCGCTGATAGCCTTGGGATTTGTCATTAAAGAGCTGCACGGCGCGATCGCCAATTTGGCGGATCAGGGCAGGATCCGTTTCCCCCGTCACATGGCGGATCGTGTTATCAAAACCAACGATATTTTGCCACTGCCCCGGGATGATGAAATCCAAGGACTTGAGAGCCATAACAGTAAGACCCCCGGTGGGGAGTTGATCAACGATTTTGTAGATAGGTTCGCTCACGGTTGTCTCCTTAGGGGGCAAGTTGGGCTAAACCAGCCAGATCAAATTTTTCAATCCATTCCTTGCGATCGCTGGCGGTAAAACTGGGATCGCGGGAGAGCACCTTCACCTGATAGCGGTTAGCCACCAGAATTGCCGTTTGCGTTGTCCCCACCTCTACGGCTGGATAGCCGGCAATCTGCATCGTGGTGTTTTGGAACTTGGCTGCCGCCTCAGGGGTGCTAATGGTATCGGCGATGGCCAGCATCGCCAACTCTTTGCCATCTTTTTTCAGCTTAGCCTCGGCAAAGCCCTTTTTCTCTTGGACAAAGATGCGCTCAAAGCCATTCCCTTCCGGCGGAAAGAAGCGATTAAATTCGCTGCCTTGGGTGGCTTGGCGACTTACTGCCGCTGGGGCATTGCGCTGGGTGCTCTGCTGTTGCACCTGCTCGTAGGGCGAGGGGGAGGTGGAGGCACAACCCGTGATCAAAAGCGTAAAGGCTAAAACAAGTGCACTCAGCCAGCGAACCATGGCAATACTCAAGACAATAAGCCAATCATAGCCTAGGCGGGGCAGCCCCAGGCTGAGTTCAAAATTCTGTTAATGTCTTGCCACTCGCGATCGCTCAAGGGTTCTGGGGTCAGGCTCACCTGCCACTGCGCCTCAAAGGCGTCCAAGAGAGCCCTTTGCACCACCGGCAAAGGGGGAAGGGACTGCCGATGGGGAACACTGCCAAAGACCTGCTGCCATAGATTGGGGTCAGGGGTAAGGACAATCGAACCGTGCTGAAGGACGCGATCGCCCCGCCAGGCTTGGGCACTGCCAATGACCTTCTCGCCAGTCGGTAAAACTAAATCGGCCACAGTTGCCCGTGCAAAGCAATTGATGGGAGCGTTGGCGCGATAGCGTTCCTGTCCCAACTGCAGTGGCCACCCTAGGCGCTCAAATCCCACCTTCAGAAATTGACACAAATCGGCATAGACCTGCTGCCGCCGTTGCCCTAACCCCCACACCACCAAACTGTAGGTGAGGTCCCCTTGATGTAAAACAGCTCGCCCGCCGGTGGGTCGCCGCACCAGCTCTACAGGTTGCCCTTGCCAGTGCTGGTGTTGCCACTGCTGCGGAATTTGCCGTTGACGGTAGCCAAGGGAAATGGCTGGCGGTGACCAGGTGTAAAACCGCAGACAGGGGCGATCGCTCCCCTGCCAGAGCCAGCAATCCACCGCCATTTGTACCTTCCCCGGCGCTGCAAAAGGGGGAATATAACGCCACATCAACTCGCAGGTGCTTCCTCCGGATGGTAGGCTGCCGCATCCCGCCGACACCCCATATAGGCAAGGATATACAACTCCTTGAGGTCTTGGATCAGCGGATAGCGGGGATTGGCTCCCGTGCACTGATCGTCAAAGGCCAGTTCGGCCATGCTCTCCACCCGCTCATAGAAAGCTTGATCCTCACTGTTGAGAGCCTCCTTAATCGTGGCGGGAATCTCTAACTGGGCCTTCAAATTCTCAATTGCCGCAATGAGGCGCTCCACTTTTTCCTCTGGAGTCGTGCCGCCCAATTCAAGGAAGTCGGCAATTTGGGCATAGCGCTCCTTGGCTTGGGGATACTTGTACTGCGGGAAGATAGCTTGTTTCAGGGGAGCATCGGTGGCATTGTAGCGAATCACATGGGAAATCATGAGTGCATTCGCCAGGCCGTGGGGCACATGGAAGGTGGAGCCCAGTTTGTGGGCCATCGAGTGGCAAACCCCCAAGAAGGCATTAGCAAAGGCCATGCCGGCGATCGTAGCAGCGTAGTGGACTTTTTCCCGCGCCTCTGGATCGGCAGCGCCCCAGCGATAGGCACGGGGTAGGTAGGTAAAGAGCAGTTTGATGGCCTCTAGAGCCAGTCCCTCCGTAAACTCCGTCGAGAGCACCGACACATAGGCCTCCAAGGCATGGGTCAGCGCATCAATGCCACCATAGGCCGTCAGTTTCTTGGGCATGTGCAGCACCAAGTCGGGATCCACAATTGCCATCGTTGGGGTAAGGGCATAGTCCGCCAAGGGGTATTTAATCCCCACGCGATCGTCGGTAACCACGGCAAAGGGCGTCACTTCTGAACCCGTTCCCGAGGTGGTGGGAATTGCCACCAGGATTGCCTTTTGGCCCAAGGGAGGCAATTGATACACCCGCTTGCGAATATCCATGAAGCGCATGGCCAGGCCGTCAAACTCCACCGTTGGGTGTTCGTACAACAGCCACATCACCTTGGCCGCATCCATAGGTGAGCCACCCCCCACGGCAATAATTACATCGGGTTGATATTGCCGCAGCAACTCTAGGCCGCGCTTGACGGTACTGAGGGTTGGATCGGGCTCCACCTCATGGAAGATGTCGTACTTGATGTCCAGTTCTGCGAGGGTGTGCACAATCGGTTCAGTGATGCCCAAGTCAAAGAGGGGTTGATCAGTCACCAGGAAGGCGCGTTTTTTCCCTGCCAGCTCACGCAGGGCAATGGGCAAACAGCCGGGTTTGAAGTAGATTTTGGGTGGCACCCGGAACCAAAGCATATTTTCCCGGCGATCGCTCACCGTTTTAATATTCAGCAAGTGACGGGGACCAACATTTTCCGATGTGACGTTGCCGCCCCAGGTGCCACAACCAAGGGTCAGCGACGGATCTAACTTGAAGTTGTAGAGATCTCCAATTGCCCCCTGGGAAGAAGGGGTGTTAATTAGAACCCGCGCCGTTTGCAGGCGATATTTGAAATAGGCAATATCATCTTGATTGCGGGGATCGGTATAGAGCACAGAGGTATGCCCCTTGCCCCCAAAATTCACCAACTGGGCCGCAATCTCCACCCCTTTATGGAACTGGGGTGCCCGATATAAGGCCAATACCGGACAGAGTTTCTCATAGGAAAACGGCTCCTGCGGCCCCACTTCACTCACTTCGCCGATGAGTACCCGCGTCTGTGGCGGCACTTGGATATTGGCCATTGCTGCAATGGTGGCTGCCGATTGACCAACAATGGCGGCATTGAGGCGACCATCCTTCAGGAGTAGTTGGGCCACCTGCTGCCGTTCCTCAGGGGAGAGAATGTAGGCACCTCGCCGTTGAAACTCAGCTTTGACCGCGTCATAAATCTCATCAACAACAATCACTGCCTGCTCCGAGGCACAGATCATGCCATTGTCAAAGGCCTTACTGAGGAGAATCGAACTCACCGCCGTGGGAATATCGGCTGTGGCATCAATGAGCACGGGGGTATTCCCCGCCCCGACCCCGATCGCCGGATGGCCAGAGGAATAGGCTGCCTTGACCATGCCCGACCCCCCCGTGGCCAAAATCAGCTTGATCTGCGGGTGCTGCATCAGGGCTTGAGAGAGTTCAATCGTCGGCTCATCAATCCAGCCAATAATATCGGGGGGCGCGCCGGCGGCGACCGCTGCATCCAAGACGACCTTGGCTGCTGCAACCGTACAGCCCTTTGCGCGGGGGTGGGGCGAAAAGATAATGCCATTGCGAGTTTTCAGGGCAATCAGTGCCTTAAAGATGGTCGTTGAAGTGGGGTTCGTGACCGGCACCACACCAGCAATGATCCCCACCGGTTCGGCAATTTTTTGGATACCGAAAATGGGATCATCCTCAATGACGCCGCAGGTTTTCTCATTTTTGTACTTGTTGTAGATGTATTCCGAAGCAAAGTGATTTTTAATGACTTTATCTTCGACAACCCCCATGCCAGTTTCGGCTACGGCTTGTTTGGCCAGGGGAATCCGTGCTTGGTTGGCCGCCATGGCTGCTTGGTGGAAAATGTGATCCACTTGCTCTTGGGTAAATTGGGCGTACTGACTCTGCGCCCGTTGGACGCGCTCAATCAGCCCTTCCAGATCGGCAAGGCTTTGAACGGGTGGGTAACTGTTCAAGGTTGGGGCATTCATGGCCAACTCCTTAGAAAAGCAATTTCTCAAATTGGCAAGTTATTGAACGTTGAGGTCATATTCTCGAAAGAGGGCGATCGCCCGCTGCACCTCCTCTGGACTAGCGGCTGGGGTATCAAAGAGTTCATAGGGCAACCCTAACTGCCGCCATTTGTATTCCCCCATCTTGTGAAACGGCAACACCTCCACCTTCTCAACATTGCTGAGACTAGCCACAAATTGCGCCAACCCCCGCATATTTTCGGGATCATCCGTCAGCCCCGGTACCAAAACAAAGCGGATCCAGGTCGGTTTATGAATCTCATCAAGGTACTTGGCCAACTCTAAGGTGGGGGTAATCGTGACACTGGTGACCCGCCGATAGGTCTCCGGCAGAAAGGATTTGATGTCCAGCAAGACTAAATCAGTGACCGCCACAACTGGCTTCGCCGCCTCGAGAACGACGTAACCTGAGGTATCTAGGGCAGTGTGCAATCCCAACTCGTGGCAACGCTCAAAAATTTCGCGGACAAACTCCGGTTGCATCAAGGGTTCCCCGCCACTGGCCGTCACGCCCCCTTGGCGCAAATAGGACTGATAGTGCTGAATGTCGGCAATCAGTTCATCCACGGTGACGAGCTTCCCCTGATGGGGTTCACGGCAGTCAGGATTGTGGCAGTACAGACAGCGCAGCGGACAACCTTGGGTGAAAATGACATAGCGGATACCGGGACCATCAACCGTGCCACAGGTTTCAACTGAATGAATATAGCCTGTCACCTTTTGTTTTTTGGGTTGTTTTTCAGGGAGTGTCGAAACCATCGTTAGAACCTCGGTGACAACAGATAACTTTTGCTAGCTTTTAGGGAGTTGGCGAGGACCGGCCAAAAGATTCGTTAAAATTTTGATCGCTCTTAAGAAAGTATCCCAGTTAACAAAAACTCAGTGTTGAATGGCTCGCAAAGTCTGGCCTACGGCCTAGGAGCGCGCCTGCTCTACAGGCTTTTGAGTGTCTTCCATCCTTGGGCAAAAAGTGGTAAAGGGCTGAACTTTGGTAAAACGGTAATTTCAGCATAAAGGCAGAAGAATAATTTGGGCGCCGTCTTAATTAACTTTTAGGATTGGTGGTTGTTTTGCAACTTTTTCTAACTTTCCTAACTTAATGAAGAATTTTTAAGTTGATAATACTAGCGGGCGATCGCTCCCTCAAAGGTTGGAAGATATGACGATTGCGGCTTGGGATAATTGAATTCAATCTTGCCTTTATTCTACAAAATTCCCTTGACCTAGGCCAATTGTGCAATCGGTTACCAATTAGCCCTAGGATTGGGCACATTTGCGAGCTTCAAGCACGGCTGCCTGCAAGGCTGCTTGCAGTTGCTGGGTGAAGTCTTGAGCCTGTTGCTTGCGGTTGCCTTCTTGCCCAGGGGTTGTCCACAGAGGTGATCCAATCCACAGCGCCACCCGAGCACGGAACTGTGGCTGCGGATGATAGGCAATACCGACGGGAAAAATCGGTAGCGGGCGATCGAGCTGCAAAACAAGGCGGGCAAGACCAGGTCTCAGAGGGCGAATCACTTGATCCCGGACAATTCCACCCTCAGGAAAGATCACCAAGGGCTGACCGGCCTTGAGAATGTCTAGAGCATGGCGCAAACTACTGGGTTGAGGACGATCCAGATTGATCGCAAAGGCACCCAGGCGGCGAATAAACCAACCCTGCACACCGCCAAACTCAATGGCATTTGTCATAAAGCGCAGGGGATAGGGGCACACCAAGGGCAAAATGACGGGATCCCAACGACTACAGTGCTTGGGAGCAAGGACAAACCGACCATCCCTGGGTAAATGCTCGCGACCCACAATTGTGATTTGCGAAAAGTAGAGGGGCAAAAATAGGCGATGAATGGGCCACAATCCCCAATAAAGCCACGGCAAGATGTGAGATGTGGTGGGTGCCATTTTCTGATGGCGCATCCGTTCTCCTCCGTAGCCGCCGCTACTACAATAGTAAGCCTGTAGCCCCTTGCCGCTGTCGAGGAACCAGCCAATGTCGCAGCCGACCCATCGCTTTGATGCCCGTGTCTGGGGGCAGTTTCTGCGGATTGCCCAACCCTATTTTTTCCCCCGCGATCGCTGGGGCAGCAGTGTGATCTTTATCCTGCTGCTTTTTTTGGTCATTGCCCTCATGTTTGGCTTCCTCTTTGGCCTCACGGCAGCTATCACCTTTGGCCTGAATGCCCTTGCCCCTGAACTGATGGGACCAATTGCCGGGGGCCTCATGGAGATGATTCAATCCCTGTGGGCACAGCCCCTTAGCCGCAGTCTCCTGCTAGGGACAGTGATTGTCCCCCTGGGCGTCTTTGCACTGCTGCGGCAACCCCTCCTGCTTCGGTGGCAAGCATGGGCTCTCTTGGGGTTACTGCTGATGCTTTCCCTGTCCGTGAGTGGCCTCAACGTGATTATTAGCTTTGTGGGTCGCTTCTTCCAGACGGCACTGGCGGAGAAAAATGCCGAAACCTACTGGCGATTCCTCTTCGTGTATGCTGGTGTTTTTGTGGTGGGGACGCCGATTGTCGTCATTTATCGCTATGTGCGGGAATATCTAGGGTTGCGCTGGCGGGATTGGCTCACCCGTCATTTTTTGGATCGCTATTTCCAGAATCGGGCTTACTACACCATTGAAAACCAAGGGGAGATTGATAACCCTGATCAACGGATCAGTGAGGATGTCCGCTCATTTACCCAAACCTCGCTCCAGTTTTTGCTGATCATTCTTGGCGAAATTATTGACCTCATTGCCTTTAGTGGCATTCTCTGGACTATCTCACAAACCCTAACACTGACATTGATTGGCTATGCCATTGTCGGCACTATCGTCACTGTTTTAATTGGGCAACGCCTGATTTGGCTGAATTTTAACCAACTGCGGCGGGAAGCGGACTTTCGTTATGGCCTTGTCCATGTGCGCGATAATGCCGAGTCTATTGCCTTTTATCGCGGTGAAGGCCAAGAGTCAGTGCAAGTGCGTCAACGCTTTCTTGAAGTGCTGCGGAACTTTAACCTCTTGATTGGCTGGCAGCGAAATCTTGATTTTTTCACGACAGCCTATAACTACTTTGTGATTATTGTGCCGGCGGCGGTGGTTGCTCCCCGCTACTTTGCCGGTGAGATTGATTTTGGTTCCATTAGCCAAGCTAGTTTTGCCTTTTCCCAGGTACTGGGGGCACTCTCAATCATTGTGAACCAGTTTACGAACCTCACGGGCTTTATTGCGGGCATTGAGCGTTTGGCAGAGTTTGATGAGGTGCTGACGAGTCCCTCCGTACCGCCTCAATCGCAAATTGAATTGGTGGAGAAGCCCTACATTGCCCTAGAACACGTGAGTGTGGATACACCGAATTTGGCACGGCGACTGGTGGAAGATGTCACATTTGCCCTTGAAGCGGGCGAAAGTGTCGTGATCATGGGACCCAGCGGTGTAGGTAAAAGTTCGCTGCTGCGGGCGATCGCCGGACTCTGGCAAAGTGGCAATGGTCGCATTATGCGTCCACCGGTGGATGAAGTGCTCTTTTTGCCCCAACGCCCCTACATGGTGCTGGGTACGCTGCGCACCCAACTCCTCTATCCCAGTGGCGATCGCCAGACCCCTGATGACGTCCTTTTGCAGGCCCTTGATGAAGTAAACTTGGCCCATTTGCCCGATCGCGTGGGCGGACTCGACGTGGAATTGGCGTGGGATGATGTGCTGTCCCTTGGGGAGCAGCAACGACTGGCGATCGCCCGCTTGCTGCTGAATCAGCGCCCCTACGCCATTTTGGATGAAGCCACCAGTGCCCTTGACTTAGCCAATGAAAAACGGGTCTATGAGCATATTCAGCGCCTCAGCCGCAACTACATTAGTGTTGGCCACCGCGAGAGCCTGATGCAGTACCACACCTATGTTTTAGAACTAAAGGGCGATCGTGAGTGGAAATTTTACCCTGTACGCAACATCCCCTAGCGCTGGCGACCGCCACAATAGCCGCCACAATAAAAGTGGCGCCCTATGGAAGAGAAGTGATCGAGACAAAGAAATAGATTTCCCTGGAAGGCAGGTAGTATCACAATCTTTTTCTCAAAGGTAGAGCAATAAGGGAAGACATTCTTTTGCTTTTAATAGTCGTGAAACGGGTGGTGGCAACCTAGCCTAGAGCAAGCTGTAACATGAAGTTTTGTGCAATTAGTTTTTACCTAGTAAAGATTTTAGAATGAATATATGAATATATGTTTTTCCCTTGGGTCGCTGTTTTACTACTGCTTTTTCTATAGAAAATTTGAAATTTGGAATATTTAGAAAATCCTATAAAAGAGTTATTATAGTTATTAAGTTATTAAATATAAATATTGGGAAGATATGCTTTGTGATTGTTGGAGATGGTCTCAAGAAATCATTAAAGAAATTCTTGGTGCTTATTACAAGCGGAAGCATCTCAAAATCATCACCAATTGAGGGAAAGAAGAGAGTAAGCCATGACTGGATTTGCATTTTTAGACTTTCTTAATAGAACCAGTTTGAATCAGACAACTACTGACCAGCTTTTATCTAAAATAACCTCATTCAACGGGGAGTATTCGCTCGGCACACTGTTTTGATATTGACAAACTCCAGGAGTCCTGCCCGTCCCAGTTCGCGGCCATAACCAGATGCCTTGATCCCCCCAAAGGGTAAACGCGGATCAGACTTGACCATGGCGTTAATAAAGACAGCCCCCGCTTCCAGATCCCGCCCTAGGATCTCTGCTTCATCGCTCTCCTGTGTCCAAGCACTGGCGCCTAAACCAAAGGGTGTGGCATTGGCCAGTTCAATGGCCGCAGTCAGGGACGATACCCGAAAGAGCATTGCCACAGGCCCAAATAGCTCTTGGGTAAATACGGGGTTATCGGGAGTGACCTCTGTCAAAATTGTCGGCGCAAAGAAATATCCCTGCTGGGTCGGTAGATCCAGAGAGCGGCGGTAAAATGCCTTGGCACCATGACTCAGGGCAAGTTCAACTTGAGCGTGGAGTTCATCGCGGATGGCGGCGGTGGCTAGGGGGCCGAGTTGGGTGGTGGGTTCCAAGGGATCGCCAATCACCCATGCCTCGAAGGCGGCTTTCATGCCCTCGGCAAAGGTGTCATAGACAGCCTCATGGACAATAAAGCGTTTGGCGGCAATGCAGGATTGGCCATTGTTAATCATGCGCGCTTGGACAGCGGTGGCGATCGCTTGGGAGATATTCGCGCTGGGCATAACAATAAAAGGATCACTCCCCCCCAGTTCTAGAACCGTTTTCTTGAGGTGCTGACCCGCTGCTTGGGCTAGACTTTTGCCCGCTGCTTCGCTGCCCGTGAGGGTAGCCGCCTTAATCCGTGGATCCGCCACCAGATCAGCAACCGCACTGCCAGGGATCAGCAGGGTTTGAAAGACCCCCTCAGGAAAGCCCGCTTCAGTCAATAGATGAGCGATCGCCAGTGCGCACTGAGGCACATTAGAAGCGTGCTTGAGGAGAGCCACATTCCCCGCCATTAAAGCCGGTGCCGCAAAACGAAATACCTGCCAAAAGGGAAAATTCCATGGCATCACCGCCAAAATAATGCCAAGGGGCTGGTAATGAATTGCGCTGTAGCTGGCCTCGGTGGGAATCACTTCAGGCTGCAGGAAAGTTGCCCCCTGCTCGGCATAGTAACGGCAAACCCACGCACATTTGTCAATTTCAGCCCGCGCCTCTGTAATCGGTTTGCCCATCTCAAGGGTCATAAGGCGAGCAAGCGCCTCCCGCTGCTGTTGCAGGAGATTTGCTGTGTTTGCTAGCCACTGGGCACGCTGTTCAAAGGAGGTCAGGCGATAGGTCTCAAAGGTCGTCGCCGCTTGGGCAATGGCTCTCTCTACTTCCTCAGCCCCGAAGGCAGAAAAGGTTTTTAAGACCTCAGCGGTTGTGGGATTAACGGACACGATTGCCATAATTAAATTTCCCTATCTGGCTAGCGCCAGCGATCGCTAGCGCCTAGGACATGGGTTCAGTATGCTAATTCTAGCGTTTGTGATAGTTCCCATCTTCATTGATCAATCTTGATCAATGGGGCGATCGCAAACCATTGTTGTCTATTCTCATCGCAGTTTTGGGGCCCGCTTTTATGGCAACCATCGTTGATATTGCAGTGAATACTCCCGGCTTTTCCACACTAGTCACTGCTGTAAAAGTGGCCAATCTGGTGGAAGCCCTACAGTCGCCGGGACCTTTTACAGTGTTTGCCCCCAATGATGACGCCTTTGCCAAGTTGCCCGATGGCACCATTACCTCCCTTGTGCAAAATCCTGCCCAGTTAGGGCGGATTCTCAAGTACCATGTGGTTGCTGGTGCCTACAAAGCAGCAGACCTGAAAAAGATGGGCATCGTCACTTCCCTCGAGGGTTCCACCATTCCTATTCATGGTGAGAATCCCCTTGAGGTGAAAAACGCCACGGTTCTTGCTGCCGACATAGAAGCGGAGAACGGTATTATCCATGTCATTGACACCGTCATCCTGATGGGATTGGATCCAGCCCACTCCTTTCAGGACACCAACATTCCCTACAAAGTCTGAGGTGTTAGCAGATTTCCCGCACCAACAGCCCTTGGCGGATTTTCTCCTCCACAAACTGGCGGTAAAGCTCTAGCTCTTCATAGGTAACTTTGCCGTCGGCACGAATTTGTTGCTTGATCTGCCCCATTTCGTCAGCAGTCAGTACCCCGTCAGCGATCGCTCGCTCTAGTAGTTTCTTTAGTTTGGCTAGTTCCGCCTTATCCGCCTTTGAGAGAGGGATTCCATTTGGCTGATACCGTTCCATCGGACTCTCGTCTCCACAACCTCTCTATCCTATTGTCACCCTGAAATGTTGGTGTCGAGGGGCTAACAACTTAAATCTTGATAAACTTTAGTCATGGTTCACAGAGAATCTCCTATTCATTCTCAACCGGTTGGAAGTAAACAATGCAAGTATCAGAAATGAAGTACGGCGAACGCGCCATTCAAGAAGGTCAACTGATGACATTTCCCAACCCCCGTCCCGGTCGGCAATACACTATTGAGATTACCCTGCCGGAGTTTACCTGTAAGTGTCCATTTTCAGGCTATCCTGACTTTGCGACCCTCTATGTCAGCTATATTCCCCATGAAAAGGTGGTGGAACTGAAGGCCATTAAGCTGTACATCAACAGTTATCGCGATCGCTACATTTCCCACGAAGAAGCCGTAAATCAAGTCCTCGATGATCTCGTGGCCGCCTGTGACCCCCTCTACATGAAAATCAAAGGCGACTTTGCCCCCCGTGGAAATGTACATACCGTCATTACGGTCGAACACCATCGCCAGGCGGTCAGTTCGTGCTAAGATGATACATTGCAAGACTGCGGACGTAATTCAGTGGTAGAATGTCAGCTTCCCAAGCTGAACGTCGTGGGTTCGAGTCCCATCGTCCGCTCTCAAAACATCACTATGGGGAAGAGGAGTTTTGTCAGTAACCCAAGGGTAGCCGCCAAAAGCGCAGCGAAGAGCCCCTATA
This sequence comes from Thermosynechococcus sp. M3746_W2019_013, assembly GCF_015296045.1. Classification (NCBI taxonomy): domain Bacteria; kingdom Bacillati; phylum Cyanobacteriota; class Cyanophyceae; order Acaryochloridales; family Thermosynechococcaceae; genus Thermosynechococcus; species Thermosynechococcus sp. M3746_W2019_013. Next base: position 27,244 of record NZ_DVDW01000034.1, read on the forward strand.
CTCTTCCATCCGTTCTAATCTGCCGCTGAGAAATATCCTCTAATGGGGCTGCTACCGTCTAATCCCCTGGCCCTGCTTGCCCCCACCGATATATTGCTCCAGCTTGCCTCTACCGAATCAATTTTGTCCTCCAGTCTTTGAAACGGCATGTTACTGGTGGCAAATATCCAGCTTTTTGTCTATAGCCTGCAGGCTGGCCTGCCTCCCTTCAGGGGCATTCAACACTTAGCCCAACTCAGAACAGATGACAGGTTCACTCACCGCCAGCCTCCTTTATTAATCCACTCATACGCTTTACCCCTTGTGACTGCTAGGATGGGAGTTGTGCTTAAATTTTTAATTTTTCAATAAGGATTTCTGACGCCAATGGATGTGATTCCCGCCATTGATTTACTTGACGGCAAATGTGTGCGTCTAGTGCAGGGGAACTATGACAAGGTCAATGTCTTTCATGACGATCCTCTAAAAGTCGCCCTTTATTGGCAACGCTTGGGCGCCCCCCGCTTGCATTTGGTTGACCTAGATGCTGCCAAAACAGGAGAGCCGCGCAACTACGACCTGATTGGCAAAATTGTCGCATCCCTGGAAATTCCAGTACAGGTTGGTGGCGGCTTGCGATCGCGCCAAGCAGTTGCTGATCTCCTTCTCCAAGGCGTCAATCGTGCTATTTTGGGGACCGTGGCTCTTGAGAATCCAGAGCTAGTTGCCAGTTTGGCTGCAGAATACCCCGGACGGATTTGGGTAGGGCTAGATGCTCGCAATGGCTATGTGGCAACGCGGGGTTGGTTGGAAACTTCAAAAATTTTGGCAACCGATCTTGCCCAAAACATGGCAGCAATGGGGGTGGCGGGGTTTGTTTACACCGATATTCAGAGGGATGGCACCCTCCAAGGACCGAATATTCCAGCACTGCAGCAGTTGTTGGCAGTAACTAATCGCCCCGTGATTGCCTCTGGCGGTGTGAGTTCCCTCAGGGATATTCTCAGTCTTTTTGCTCTGACACCCCATGGTTTAGTGGGAGCGATCGTTGGCAAGGCGCTCTATACCAAAGCGGTGGATTTACGAGAAGCCGTTCGTGCGGTTGGTCAAGGTCGCTGGCAAGACATTCCACCAGATCTAGGAAGCACCACTTGGGCATAACTGGTCTAAGATAGATTCGTTGTTAGGCCTCAACAAATGAAATGCTAAAGCATCCTGCGTTCCGCTCCCTTAGTAAAATTTGGCAACTACTGGATGGGCGCGATCGCTGGCAATTGTTCGGTATTGGCTTGCTGATGCTGCTTTCGAGTCTTTGGGAAGCGGTGGGGGTAGGGTTAGTGCTGCCCTTTATAGCGGTTGTGGAAAAACCTGAGCGATTGAATAGCCTTCTCTTTTGGCGTCAAACTCCCCTCACAAATACAGAACAAGCTCAGTGGCTCCTGATACTGAGTGCAGTTTTTGGCCTTCTGTATCTATGCAAGAATTTGTTTCTTGCCTTGAGCAGTTATCTGCAGTTGCGGTTCTTGAACAGTAAAAACCGCAAGTTTGCAACCTTACTACTGCAGAGCTATATCCATAAGCCCTACACCTTTCATCTGCAAAATAATACCGCCACATTGATCCAGAATGTAAACAGTGAAATAAATAGTGTTTTCAACTTTTACCTACTACCCTTATTAAATGTTTTTGCGGAATCCTTGATTGTTTTCGCTATATTTTCAGTTATTATTTTGGTCAATCCCTTCATCTCAATTCTGGTTATCGCTTTAATTTCAATACTTTCTTTCATTTTCTTTCAAGTGTTTCGGCGCCAACTTCAGACTGTGGGTCAGCGCCGTGTTGGTTATGCCCAAAAAGTGATCCAAAGCATTAATGAAGCTTTGGGTGGGATCAAGGAACTCAAGTTACTTGGTCGAGAGGCTCACTTCCTCAAGACCTATGCTAAAAACATGACTGAGGAGCGCCAGGCTAACCTATTCATTCTATTTGCTCAGCAGGTGCCCCGTCTCTACTTCGAAAGCGTGGCGGTGCTCACTATTGTTCTGATTATTATCCTAACGCTACTGCAGCGAGGTAGTGTGGCCCAGGTGTTACCCTTGATCTCCCTGTTTGCCGCTGCTGCATTTCGCCTGTTGCCTTCGGCGACGCGCTTGATAGGTAACCTCAATTCCATAACCTACTATTCTGCTAGTGTGGACCTGGTTTATGACGATGTTTTGGAAGCGCGAACACTTCAGCGCTCTGAGCCTCTGGGCTGCCCAAGAAAGCCTATTTTTCAAGATTGCTTAGAACTCATTGATGTGCACTATACCTACCCGAATGCCGCTCAACCTGCGATTCAAGGGGTGTCCCTCAGGATTCAGCGGGGGGAAATGGTAGGGTTTGTGGGGGCATCGGGCGCAGGAAAGACGACTATTGTTGACTTGATTTTGGGGTTGCTCACCCCTTCCCAGGGCGATATTCGCGTCGATGGCATCAGCATTTATGGCAACCTTGGCCAATGGCAAGGGCAAATTGGCTATATTCCCCAAGCAATTTATCTATCGGATGATACCCTGCGTCACAACATTGCCTTTGGCCTACCGGATGAAGCGATTGATGAGGAGGCGTTATGGGCAGCGGTCAAGGCCGCGCAGCTCGCTGCCTTTGTTGATTCACTGCCGCAGGGTCTGGATACAGTGGTCGGGGAACGGGGAATTCGTCTTTCTGGCGGACAGCGGCAACGGATTGGCATTGCCCGGGCCCTCTATCACAACCCTTCCGTCTTGGTGATGGATGAAGCCACGGCTGCCCTTGATAACCAAACGGAAGCCGGGCTCATGGATGCAATTCAAGCTCTCAGTAACGAAAAGACTATCATTATGATTGCCCACCGCCTGAGTACTGTTATGGGGTGCGATCGCCTGTACCTAATGGCCAATGGCCAAGTGGTCGCTGTAGGGAGCTACCAAGAACTTCTGCAAACAAGTCCAGACTTTCGAGCCATTGCTCAGGGGTATGCAGGAGTACCCTAGTGGCTTGCTTGTACTTCTTTGAGGGTGCGTGCCATTAAAACACGATGGGTACCCCGCTCCGCTTCTCCAGGTGCTGGCTGTCGTTGCTGGTAGGTGCCATCGGGTTGCAGTTCCCACGCTTGGCGATTGTCTGCCAACATAATTTCAAGTAGTTCTTTGAGTTCCAGTTGAATGGTTGGATCTTCAATGGGGGTAATGGCTTCAACGCGGCGGTCTAGGTTGCGCGATCGCCAGTCGGCACTGCCAATGTAATACTCTGGCTGCCCATTGTTGCCAAAGTAGAAAATCCGGGAGTGCTCTAAAAAGCGGCCAATGATACTAATCACCCGAATGCGATCGCTCACGCCCGGTACTCCGGGGCGCAGACAGCACATACCGCGAATAATCAAATCAATTTCCACCCCTGCTTGGGAGGCCTCATAGAGGGTGCGAATCACCTGCGTATCTGTAATTGCATTCATCTTGGCAATGATCCGCCCCGGCTGACCATTGCGTGCGTGTTCAATTTCGCGGTAAATCAACTGCAGGGTGCGATCGCGCATCGTGACCGGGGCAACAAGAAGCTTGCGATAATCCCGCTGGCGGGCATAGCCCGTGAGCACATTAAAGAGTTCCGAGAGATCTGCTCCCAATTCCGCGCGGCAGGAAAATAGCCCCAAGTCCTCATACAGACCAGCAGTTTTGGGATTGTAATTGCCAGTGCCAATGTGGACATAGCGGCGAATTTGCCCCGCCTCTTGGCGCACAACCAGAACTGTTTTGGTGTGAGTCTTCAGACCCGGTACACCATAGACCACATGGACACCCACTTTCTCCAGCTTCCGTGCCCAGAGGATATTATTTTCCTCATCAAAGCGCGCCTTCAGTTCCACCAAAACCGCCACCTGTTTGCCATTCTCTGCCGCTTTAATCAGGGCACTGACAATCGGCGAGTCACCGGAGGTGCGATAGAGGGTCATCTTAATGGCCAGCACTTGGGGATCATGGGCCGCCAAAGTGATAAAGCGCTGTACCGTTGCCGCAAAGGAATGGTAGGGGTGATGAACGATAATATCCCCTTCGCGAATGAGACTAAAGAGTTCGTTGGCAACAGCTTCCCAATAGTCGGTGCCAAGAGTGGTAATTTCACTGCTTGTGTCAAACATGGATTCCCGTTCCTCTACCCGCTGCCAACTGGGGGGAACTTGGGGTTGCCACTCGGGATCCTTTAACTGGGGCAAGGGCAATCCCATAAAGGCAAACAAATCATTCAAGCACAACAGACCATCGAGTTCATAGACATCGATCTCCTCGAGATCCATCTCTTCCATTAGGGTTTGCCTCAGAAGCGGTGGAATGCCCCGCTGCACCTCCAGACGCACCACAGAGCCAAAGCGCCGTTTACGAATTTCCTGTTCAATGGCAATCAGTAAATCATCGGCCTTGTCCGTTTCTAGTTCGAGGTCGGCACTGCGGGTAATGCGAAAGGCAAAGTAGGCCTGAATCTCCATCCCCGGAAAGAGAGCACTGAGGTTGTGGGCAATAATTTCTTCGAGGGGAACGCCCAGCCAATGAATACCTTGGGGCGAGTGCAAGTGCTGGGGAAGGGCAACAAAGCGTGGAAACTGATTGGGTACCTTCACCCGTGCCAGTCGTTCTTGGCCAGATTCTGGATCACGAATTAGGACAGCAAGGTTAAGGCTGAGGCTAGAAATATAGGGGAAAGGGTGCGCTGGATCAACGGCTAAGGGGGTGAGCACGGGGAACACTTGGGCTTGGAAGTAGTCGTTAAGGTAGGCCTGCTGCTCGGGCGTCAACTCATTAAAGCGAGTCAGGAAAATAGATTCCTTGGCCAAGAGGGCACGCAGTTCTTGGTCGAAATAGCGGTGTTGCTCCGTAACAATCGGTAAGAGATATTGCCGCACTGCCTGCAATTGCTCCGCTGGAGGCATGCCATCGGCTCCGCCTTGGAGAATGCCACTTTCCACTTGCTGCTTCAAACCGGCCACGCGCACCATGAAAAATTCATCCAAGTTGGCACTGAAAATGGCCATAAATTTGAGCCGCTCTAGTAGCGGTGTGCGAGGGTCATAGGCTTCGTGGAGTACCCGCTTATTAAATTCCAGCCAGCTTAAAGAGCGATTGAAGTAGTATTGCGGATCCTGCAGATCAATGGCTTCGGGTGCTTTACGGCGAGGGGACTTCGCAGAGGGCATAGCCGTTTGTTCTTGTTCATTGGTCACACTAGCTTCCACTGTACTCGATTCCCCTTTTGCAGCGTTGCCACCGATTCCAGAGCGTACAATAAGAAGGTTAAGGTTTGCTAATCGGGAGACTTTCTACCAATATGGCCGACGTGGGGGCAACGGGAGCCGAAATTCGGGCAACACGGATTGAGAAAGCAAAAACATTGCAAGCAAAGGGAATGAGCCCCTATGCCTATCGCTGGGAGCGCACCCATACTGCAGCAGTGCTGCAAGAAAAATATGCCCATTTGGCTGCTGGCGAAGCGGTGGGCGATCGCGTGAGGGTGGCTGGTCGCATTATGGCGCGGCGCGTCTTTGGCAAGCTGGCCTTTTTTACGCTTCAGGATGACAGCGGCACGATTCAGCTTTACCTCGATAAGCAAACCATTAGCCAAGGCATGGGGGAAGGCGCCTTTGCTGATTTAAAACACCTGACCGATGTCGGCGATATCCTTGGCGCTGTCGGTACCCTCAAGCGCACCGAGAAGGGCGAACTCTCGGTTGTGGTGGAATCCTACACCATGCTGACAAAATCATTGTTGCCCCTACCGGACAAATGGCACGGTCTCACGGATGTGGAAAAGCGCTATCGTCAGCGCTATGTAGATCTCATCGTCAACCCCCAAGTTCGTGACACATTCCGCAAGCGAGCACTCATCACTGCCGCCATTCGTCGCTACCTCAATGAGCAGGGTTTTATTGAAATTGAAACACCTGTTCTCCAGGCAGAAGCTGGGGGTGCCGAGGCACGTCCTTTTATTACCTACCACAACACCTTGGAGATGCAGCTTTATTTGCGGATTGCCACCGAACTCCACCTGAAGCGCCTGATTGTTGGTGGGTTTGAGAAGGTGTATGAACTGGGGCGCATCTTTCGCAATGAGGGTATCTCAACCAAGCACAACCCTGAATTTACATCCATTGAGGTCTATCAGGCCTACGCCGACTATAACGATATGATGACGCTGACGGAGGCGATGATTACCACAGCGGCGATGGAGGTGTTGGGCACACTCAAAATCACCTATCAAGGGGAAACAATTGATCTGACGCCGCCATGGCGACGGGTGACAATGCACGATGCGGTGTTGGCAGCCACTGAGATTGACTTTCGCCAATTAAAAGATCTGACAGCGGCTAAAACAGCTGCTCAAAAGGTAGGTGTAAAAGACTTAGACACCTGTGACACGATTGGCCGAGTGCTCAATGAAGTTTTTGAGCAAATCGTTGAACCTACATTGATTCAGCCCACCTTTGTTCTCGACTACCCTGTGGAGATTTCTCCCTTGGCCAAGCCCCACCGCAGTCAGCCGGGACTGGTGGAGCGATTTGAATTATTTATCGTTGGCCGCGAGCATGCCAATAGTTTTTCGGAGTTAACAGATCCCTTGGACCAACGGCAACGCTTGGAGGAACAAGCACGGCGCAAGGCGGCTGGGGATTTGGAAGCCCATAGTGTTGATGAAGATTTTCTCACCGCCTTAGAACATGGAATGCCGCCCACAGGAGGTTTAGGAATTGGCATTGACCGCTTGGTAATGCTGCTCACGGATTCGCCAAGTATTCGGGATGTGATTGCTTTCCCGCTGTTACGTCCTGAATCGGTGGGTAGTCAGGTTTGATGGGTTTGCTAAAATCTTAAGCGTATTTACTGACTGTCTTACCCTGAGTGTCCACTGAATGGAGGCATAGCCAACAATGTCAGTGCAAACTATTGAAAAGCCCGCAACCGTTCGCAAGTTGGCTCCCCGTTATCGGGTGCTCCTTCACAATGACAACGTCAACTCTATGGAGTATGTGGTGGAGGTATTGCTGAAGACGGTGCCAAGCCTCACCCAACCCCAGGCCGTGGATATTATGATGGAGGCACACCTGACGGGGGTTGCCCTAGTGATTACCTGTGCCCTTGAGCACGCTGAATTTTACTGTGAAGGCCTGAAAATGGCAGGGCTAACGAGTACCATTGAACCGACTGAGTAAACCACTGTTTTCCCAGTTTTGGCGGCAAATGATCCGCCGCCCCTTTTGGATTCGGGTTTTTAGTTTTGCCCTGACGCTGCTGCTGCTGTGGTTGCCCCTTGGCCTAGGGCTCTATTTTGCTTGGGGAGAAGGGGGAGCAGCTAGCTTTGTCAATATGGGGCTGTTGTACCTCATTTTTATTCTCTTGCTGCGAGTCTGGGGGCAGCGGGTACACCACCAGCGATCGCCCCTCGTGTTTTATGGCCTGAAGGGCGGTTGGAACTTTGGGCGGGATGCTTTGCTGGGGTGGCTAGCGGGTGTGTTTTTGGTTGGCCTGCTATTTGCCATTGAGGGGCTTTTGGGTTGGGTGAGCTGGCAGGGGCTGCCGGATCGCTTTGGTCTGGTGCTGCTGGATGGCGTCCTAACCGGTGTTGCTGTGGGCTTTGCTGAGGAATTGTTGTTTCGGGGCTGGCTGTTGCAGGAACTAGAGCTAGAGTACCAACCGTGGTTTGCTCTCTTGCTCAATGGCCTGATTTTTGCGGCGTTGCACTATCTGCATCCCTTAGAGGTGATTTTAGCCACATGGCCGCAGTTTTTTGGCTTAGCACTGTTGGGTTGGATTCTCAGTTTGAGTAAATGGGTCTTTGGTGGCCGTTTAGGCTTTCCCATGGGACTTCACGGTGGCTTAGTCTGGGCTTATTTTGGTGTCAATGTGGGAAAATTGGTGACCTACACCGGTGTGGCACCAGAGTGGCTAACGGGCATTAACGGTAACCCGATCGCCGGCCTGCTGGGGGTGGGTATTTTAATTCTGGTGGCTTTGGGGCTTAGCTATCGCGTCGCAACCGCACCATAAAAAAGCCATCCATGTCATCCCGTTGTGGCCACACGGTGATCCAACCTGCCGGTGCTGCTTTTAGGGGAAAGTTGGGGGGCGGTGGTTCAATGTGCCACTGGGGATGGTGAGCCAGAAACTGCTGAATCTGGGCCTCATTTTCTGCCGATTCCAAGCTACAGGTGGCATAAACGAGTAAGCCGTGGGGTTTGACCCACTGGGAGACGGTGGCCAAGAGTTGGGCTTGCAGGGGCAAGAGTTCAGCTAAGCGCGTCTTTAGGGGTCGCCAGCGGACATCGGCATGGCGGTGCAGCGTGCCTGTTCCCGAGCAGGGTACGTCTAAAAGGACACGATCGCCCATTGCTGCAAAATCCTCTGCCGTCGCACTATCTAGGGTGTGAATTTCAATGCTTTTGAGGCCGAGGCGATCGCGATTTTGCTGCAGTTTCCGCAAACGAGCGGGGGAGCGATCGCAGGCAATGACACGGCCTTGATCTCCCATTAACTCAGCAATGTGGGTGGTTTTTCCTCCGGGGGCGGCACAGGCATCAATGACCACCTCCCCGGGCTGGGGATCTAACAGATGGCTTACCCATTGTGCTGCCCGATCCTGAACCGACCAGTAACCTGCGGCATAGCCGGGGAGTTCCTGCATCGATTGCCCACAGTGGGATAGAACCAGTCCTTGGGGCAGGGGGGGAATTGGTTGCAACCCATAGCCTGCTGTTTCAAAATCAGCGATTAGCTGATCAGCTGTTACTCGCAGTGGGTTGAGGCGTAGATCGAGGCGGGGCGGCTGATTGAACCACTGACAGAGGGCAGTACACTCCTGAAGATGCAAACGTTCTAACCAAGAGGCAATCAGTGCATCGGGAAAGCTATAGCGACACCCGAGTTGAGACACCAGGGGGAGGTGGGCAATGAAAGCTTCAAGGGGATCGCTGGTGCAGCGGCTGTAATGGCGCAAGACCCCATTCACCAGTTTGGCAAAGCCTCCTAAGCCAATCTGCTTGACCAATTCAACGCTGCTGTGGACGGCGGCATGGGTGGGGATGCGATCCAGGTACCGCAGTTGATAGAGTCCTAAACGCAAGACTAACTGGACAGACAGGGGAGGAAGTTGGCGACAAAACCCCTGAATCAGGGTATCTAAGGTGCGCTGTTGGCGAATAGTTCCATAGACCAGTTCAGTCACTAGGGTGCGATCGCTCCCATCGAGGGCATACCGCTGCAAGACCTGATGCAGTGCCACATCGGCATAGGCGCCCTTGGCTACCCGGTCTAGGGCATCAAGGGCAAGACGCCGTGCACTTAGTTCCACGCCGATTGCTCAATCATTTCCCGCTGTTCACTGGTGGCGATCGGCCACTCAGGGTTGTCACCACCAATCACGAGGGTTTTTAAGGGCACATAGTCCTCACTAAATTGATGGAGGGCATTGATTAAGACATCCAAGGCCAAGGCGTCACTGGTACCCAAATCAAACCAGCAGCGAGCCCAGCGATCGTTGTACTCAAACTCGCCCATATTGTGCATCACCGCCATCAGCGAACTTTCGGCTTGGGCGCGATCGTACTCTAGGTGACTGAGGTCTAAACCTGTTTCCTGGACTTGAAGATTCTCAGCATTGAATCCCCCCAGTTTCCCGAGGAAAAACCAGGAGTTAAAGACTTCCTCCAGATACTGCTGCTCCACGGACGAAGGTGGTGCCGCAAATTCCACCCAAATCCATACATCAAAGGGATTCACTTCACGGAAGATGACATTCATGCCCTAGCTCCCATTAAACCCTTCTGAAAGGCAGGCCGTTGTTGCAAGCGGGCTACATAATCCGCTACAGCAGGATAGGGACTCAAGTCCACCTGAAAGAGCATCTGGAGATAGGCCAGCATCGACCCGAGGGCAACATCGGCCACCGAAAAGTCCTTGCCGAGAATGTAGGATTGCCCCATGAGAGCCGTCTCAATGCCCTTGAGCAGTTGTGGAAGCTGGCGATCGCGCGTTTCGGGCGGAAACATTGCCTGGGTCAGGGTAGAGTTGGCAAACAGCACCCACTGATAAACTTGGGCAGCGGCGGCCGCATCCTTGGGTAATTCACCGTGAACCTGGGCAAGATAGAGCAAAATCGCCCCTGATTCCCAAAGCACCACATCCCCATCCACAATCACGGGCACTTTACCCATGGGGTTGAGTTTGAGAAATTCAGGCTGATGTTGTTCCCCAGCTTGGAGATCTATCAGCACAAACTCATAGGGAATGCCCAGTTCTTCTAAATACCAGCGGACAATACTGGCGCGGGATTTGGCGCCGCCATAGAGCTTTAGCATAGGTCAGTTGCAGCGATCAATGTGTCAATCAAATTTCAGTCACTTTTATTTATTATGATCCTTGATTGATCCTTGATCGACCTCAAAATCATTTCCTGCCTAACTCTCCTCAGCGCCAAAGCAGATGTAGGGGCCATTCAGCTACCACTTCCGCCAAGTGCTCATTGGACGGTTGACCATAGGGCAGCACCCCCAACACCGGCACTTGGGTAAAATGGCTGAGAAAGTCTGGGGGGGTCCACTGTTCAATCTCGGCATCACTACAGGGGGTAACACAGTTGAGAATTAGACCGCGAATGGCCAACTGGTACTGCCGGGCAAGGGCAATATTGGCCACAATTTGGGCGATCGCCCCCAGGCGTACTGTTGCCACTAAGACAATGGGCAACTTCCAAGCGGCTGCCAAATCCGCCACTGTCCACTCCCAAGTAATGGGCGAGCCTAGGCCCCCAATCCCTTCAACTAAAAGATAATCAAACCGCTCCTGAAGCTGCTGGTAAGTCTGCCAGATGGGGGCTAAATCAATCCTGCGATTTTCCAATTGGGCTGCAATGGGAGGCGCAAGGGGGGCTCCAAAACTCAGAGGGCACACCTCCCTGGGCGTTTGTTCCAGAGGTAGGGTTTGACAGTAGTAGTCCCCATCGCCAATCTCAACCGCTGTTCCACTTTGCATGGGCTTGAGAATGCCCCAGCGTTCTTGAGGACGGTAGCGATGGGCGTAAGACCACAGGGCTCGTGTGATCATTGTTTTGCCCACCCCAGTATCGACACCGGTAATGAGTAAAGACTGGCAATGCTGTGAAATGTTCAACCCTCCCTACCGTTGTCGCGATAGTTCTCAATGGATTATACCCATTTCATCTTCTTTTTCACTTTGATTAAATTCACTTCATTAAATGTGACGGCAAAACCTGATCCTGTTGCAGCTCATGGTGAATGGCTGCAAAACTGCTGGGATGGGCAGGGAGCGATCGCGCCAAAGACCTCAATTGTGGGTACTCCGAAACCGCTGAGGGCCAATATGTTTTCAGTATAGACGCCCTAGGGGTTAGAAGGCATCGGGATATCAATCAGGGCTTTTAATCATCAGAACTCGTAGGGGGGGCGATCGCAGGCGGCGCAGTTTCAACTACTCTAGGAAATAGTCCTTACTGAATGTCTGCCGCGCAACCATGGCTGAGACCCTCATGTTTAATGCCCTTCGTGCTGCCATTGATGAAGAAATGGAGCGAGATCCCACGGTTTTTGTGCTGGGGGAAGATGTGGGACATTATGGCGGCTCCTACAAAGTCACCAAAGACCTCTACAAAAAGTATGGTGAACTGCGCCTATTGGATACCCCCATTGCCGAAAATAGCTTTACTGGCATGGCCATTGGGGCAGCCATGACCGGCTTGCGTCCCATTGTCGAGGGCATGAACATGGGCTTTTTGCTGTTGGCCTTCAATCAGATTGCCAACAATGCTGGCATGCTGCGCTACACCTCTGGCGGCAACTTCAAAATTCCAATTGTGATCCGTGGTCCCGGTGGGGTTGGGCGACAACTGGGGGCAGAGCACTCCCAACGGCTCGAGGCCTACTTTCAAGCGGTGCCGGGATTAAAAATTGTTGCCTGCTCGACTCCCTACAACGCCAAAGGCTTGCTCAAGTCAGCGATTCGCGATCCCAATCCGGTGCTGTTCTTTGAGCATGTGCTCCTATACAACCTCAAGGAGGATCTCCCAGAGGAAGAATATCTCCTACCGCTTGATAAAGCCGAAGTTGTTCGCACTGGTCAAGATGTAACGATCTTGACCTACTCGCGGATGCGTCACCATGTTCTGCAAGCGGTGAAAACCCTTGAAAAAGAGGGCTACGACCCCGAAGTGATTGACCTGATTTCCCTAAAGCCCTTCGACTTTGAGACAATTGGTGCCTCGATTCGCAAAACCCATCGCGTGGTGATTGTCGAAGAGTGCATGAAGACAGGGGGAATTGGTGCCGAACTTTCAGCTTCGATCATGGAACGCTACTTTGATGAACTGGATGCACCGGTCATCCGCCTTTCTTCCAAAGATGTTCCTACCCCCTACAATGGCACCCTAGAGAATCTGACGATTGTGCAACCGCCTCAAATTGTAGCGGCAGTGCAAAAGCTGGTGCAGGGACAGGTTTAGCCATGGGAAAGTATCGCGGCTGGCTGATTGCCATTTTGGTGTTGCTGATGGCTGCCACGTGGGTCATTGTGCGCACGCCGGCTCGGCTGGGCTTAGATCTGCGGGGGGGTGCCCAACTGACGTTGCAGGTGCAAACAACAGACAAGGTGCCGCAAATTACGCCCCAAGTGCTGGCGGCAGTTCAAGGGGTGGTGCAACGGCGGATTGATGGCTTGGGTGTTGCCGAAGCAGTGGTACAAACCGCCGGGGACGACAAGCTTTTGGTGCAATTGCCCGGGGTGACGGATCCGCAGCAGGCGGAGCGAATTCTCAAGGGGACAGCGCAACTGCTCTTTGCTGTGCAGAAGTCGGGCACAGAGACACAACTGCAAATTGAGCGGCAACTTCAGTCGCAACTGCTCTTGGAACAGGCTCAACTCTTGGCGGAGCAGGCTCAGAAGGCCAATGATCCCGAAGCCCTGAAGGAGATTGAGGCGAAGCTAGAAAAAAACCGTGACTCCCTTGAAAAAAGCCAGCAAGCGATCGCCGGCCTCTTTATACCCTCCGATTTAACGGGGGCAATGCTCAGGGAGGCCTTTGCCAGTCCAGTGGCGCCTGGATCCCCAAACTGGAGTGTGATTGTCCGCTTTGACAACCAAGGGGCTGAACTGTTTGCCCAACTGACGAAGGAGATTGCTGGCACGGGCCGCAGCCTTGGGATTTTTCTTGACAATCGCCTGATTAGTGCGCCAACTGTGGCGGTGGAATATGCAGAAACGGGGATTGTTGGCGGGAGTGCGGAGATTTCTGGGGGTTTTACTGCCCAAACTGCGAATGATTTAGCGATTCAGTTGCAGGGGGGTGCACTGCCGGTGCCGCTAGAGGTCGTGGAAAACCGCACGGTGGGTGCTTCCCTGGGGCAAGACAGTATTCGCGATAGTCTCTATGCCGGCTTGGCGGGCTTGGTGTTGGTGCTAGTCTTTATGGTCGCCTACTACCGCCTGCCGGGACTCATTGCCGATATTGCCCTGCTTCTATATGCCATCTTTACCTATGCAGCTTTTCTGCTGTTTGGGGTGACGCTGACACTGCCGGGGATTGCGGGTTTTATTCTCAGTATTGGTATGGCGGTGGATGCCAATGTGCTCATTTTTGAGCGTACCCGCGAGGAGCTGCGGGCAGGAAAAACCCTCTACCGTGCCGTTGAATCGGGGTTCGATCGCGCCTTTGCCAGTATTCTGGATAGCAATGTCACCACCTTGATTGCCTGTGCTGCCCTCTTTGCCTTGGGAACAGGGTTTGTCCGCGGTTTTGCCGTTACCCTTGCCATTGGCATTGGCATTAGTATGTTTACGGCTCTCACCTGTAGTCGCACGTTTCTGTTCTATGCCATTAGCATTCCCAGTCTGCGTAGGCCCAATTGGTTCTGTCCAAAACTGGAGAGCGTTCGATGAGCTTTAGTGTCAATCGCCAGCGATCGCTCTGGTGGGGTCTATCTTTGGTGGTCATTCTCAGTGGGCTTGTGGCCATGGCCATCTCTTGGGTGTCCCTGGGCACTCCCCTGCGGTTAGGCTTAGATTTTATTGGCGGGACGCGGTTGCAATTTGAACTGGCCTGCAGCGCCACCAACAACTGTTCTCAGCCCATTGATATTGATGTGGTGCGTCAAGTGCTCAACCAGCAGGGATTGGGCAACAGCAGCCTGCAAATTGTGGGTGAGTATGGGGTGAGTATTCGCACAGTGCCCCTCTCTGTGGATCAGCGCAGCCGCCTCAGTGACGCCCTCACGCAAAAAATCGGTGACTTTGACCCCCAGAAAACCCAAATTGAGACCGTTGGTCCGACCCTTGGCAATGAAATCCTGCGATCGGGACTGCTGGCACTGTTGGTATCGTTTATTGGCATTACGATTTATCTGACGCTGCGCTTCCAGTTTGACTATGCCTGTTTTGCCCTTGTCGCCCTTGTCCACGATGTATTGGTGACCACCGGCATTTTTGCCATTTTAGGACTTGTGGCAGGGGTGGAAATTGATAGCCTCTTCATTGTGGCGCTGCTCACGATCATTGGTTTTTCTGTGAACGATACAGTGGTCATCTACGACCGCGTGCGGGAAACACTGAACCTCAACCCAGAGCTTGGAATTCAAGAGGTGGTGGATCAGGCCGTAGTGCAAACCCTTGGCCGCTCCATCAATACCACCCTGACAACGCTACTGCCTCTGATCACGATTCTTCTCTTTGGGGGCGATACACTGCGCTACTTTGCCTTGGCCTTGCTGATTGGTTTCACAACGGGGGCCTATTCAAGTATTTTCATTGCCAGTACTCTCCTTGCCTGGTGGCGCGATCGCCAGCCGCCGCGTCCCGCTACGAATACCCTGGAGACAACGTCGACGCCCTAACTGGTTGTGCTCATTCCCCTCACCCAAGAGAAAGTCCGTCAATTGGTGCCGCTGGTGGCCACCGGTTCCCAGTATCGCTATGTTTGGGGCAAGCTTCAGGACTTTCTACGACGCTTAACCTTCTCCGTGGTGGCGGTGGCCGTTATTGCCTTGGGTTTGAATTTTTTAGGGGATAGCGCTCAACTGATTTTGGGTCTGGTGGCGGGTCTCTATTGGCTCTGGGCACCGGCAGTGCTAGCCTCATTTCGCAATCGTCGCCATCGGCGGTTTCCCTATGGCGGCTTTTGGCGCGGGCGTGTCTTGGATGTTTATGTCACGGAAGAATTGGTGGGCAAAGAAGAGACAGTTAACGACAAGGGACAACTCGTCATTATTGAGAACCGTGAACGCTGCTTGAATCTGGAGATTGGCGATAAAACGGGCTTTGAAACCAGAGTGCAAGCCAAATTGCTGCGTCAACATCGAGGGATTCGCCCTGGCGATGCAGCGGAAATGCTGGTTCTCTCCCGTCGTCCTGATCTTGCAGAGATTGAATTGATTTCTGAAGTTTTCCTACCCCGCCATCGCCTCTGGATTGGCACCTACCCAATTTTGCAGCGGGATGCCTTTATTGATTTATCAGAAACCCTGCGGCGCAAAGCGCGCTCTCAAGCGCCTCGGCGATCGCCCCGCTCCCGACGTTCCAGCCTGTGATACCTTAAAGGAAAGAAATAAAAGTTAACAATTTCCGATATTCCCTTGACTGCTCTTACTTCCCCCTCGACACTTTCCTCTCTGCGCCTTGGCTCACGGCTAGCTTGGTTGCTCTTTGGCTTTGCCGCCTGCTTGGTCTCCATTCCCGTTTTTATTGAGGCGCCTCTCGTGCGGACATTCCCTTGGCTGAGTTTGGCTTTGACGCCGCTGCTGGTGGGTCTCAGTTTCTATCTCCAACGCCAGCCCCACTCCCGCTATTGGGGTGAGATGCTTTATGGATTTAGCTGGTGTTGGGGGGCAGGTTCGCTCTACTGGGGATGGTTGCGCTGGGAACCCCTGTGGCATTTGCCCATTGAGGCTTTACCCATTCCGCTGATGCTCTGGCACCTGCGGCAACGGCAGCAACTGGTGGGCGTGTTCTTTTTTTGCGGCTCTTTTCTGGGCACTGCCATCACTGATGCCTACTTTTACTTGATTGATGTGATTCCCCATTGGCGAGCCATTATGTATCTCGAAGGGGATGTCATTTCAGTTCAGGAGATGCTTGCACAGGCGATCGCTCAGGCCCAGACCTTTAGTGGCCAGGTGTGGGGGGTTCTCTTGAGCCTGAGTTTGCTCCTCATTGGTCTGCTGCCCCTCTTTGAATCCCAGATTCGTCGTGGCTCCGTCTTGCCCGTATGGGGATTTATGGGCGCTGTCTTGAGTACACTCGTTGTTGACGGTCTCTTTGGCCTTACCATTGGCCTAATGTCGATGAGTTAAAAGAGTTAACCTCTGGCAGCATGCGGGACTTCCCGCCGATAAAGCTAAAATCAGCACAGAGGGATTCAACGGCAACCATGGGGGTTTTTGCTCACCTTTGCTTAACGGGATCGGCTTTTCTCTTTGCCCTTGAGGGCTATTATCGGCTGAAGCTCAGAGGAATAAAGGTGGCCAGTCCTAGCACCATTGGTGAGTTACAAAAGTTCCAACAACAGGTGGCTCAGGAGATGGGTAGCGGCAGTTGGCGCGAGTATGTGCAGGTGGTTGGTCAAGTAACGGCGTCTCAGCCCTTGCTCTCGGAAGTGAAGCGCATTCCCTGTGTCTATTACAAAACGATTATCAGCCGCGAGTATGAAAAACAGGGGAGCGATCGCTCCTCGGAAATCATTGGCCGCCATGAGCAGTCAACCCTATTTTTTCTGCGCGATCATCAAGGGGAGATTGAGGTGAACCCTGTCGGTGCTGAGATTGAAGCTGTGCAGGTCTTAGATGAACTGCGGCCAGTGGATAAACCCCATTCCCTTGCCTTCTCTTTAGGGGTTCTGTCATTGAATTGGCGGTTTGGTAGTAATACAACGCTTGGCTATCGCTATCAGGAGTGGGTGCTGCCCTTGGGGCAACCCATCTCGGTGGTGGGCATGGCCTCGGATCAGGGGGGAGTTCTCCGCCTCCAAAAGCCGCAAAACAGGGGACAAAAATTCATCATTTCCCTGAGCTTTGAGGATCCGCTGATTCAGCAGTACAAACAGCAAAAACGAAAAATGACCTATGCTTCCCTGAGTGCCGCTCTCTGTGGTGTCTGTGGTTTAGTTTTGGCCTTGTTTTAGGGTTTTAGGCTTAATCGGGTTCTTGCTTTGGGTTTTTAGGTTGTATCCAGATGATCCGCCGCTGATTGGCGCCAATTAAATTGGCCTCCTCCTGGGCAATGCGCCGCCGTGCTTGGGGCTGGCGATCGCGCTCCTGTTCCCGTTGTAATTCCCTAACTCGCGCCTCCAGTTGGGCCACTTCCGCTTCGAGGGCATGGAGTTTTTGCAGTTGACTCAGTTGATAGGGCACCAGCTTGGCGATCGCCCCAAGGGCAAAGGCGAGTAGCACTAGATTCACTGCAATTTTGGCACCCGCTTCCCAGGCAATCGCAGGAATTTTTCGAAGAGAGTGAGCCATGGCTAAACCGTGAACGGCAAGTTGTCTATCAGTATAAAAAGAAAAAAGGCAGCTCCTTTGCTTGAGCAACGCCATGGGGAACTGCCTAATAAATTTTTTAAATTTTTAGAGAAATAGAGCCCTGCAGCCAGTTGGCAACAACCGTTCTGACTACTTGTACAACTCAGTGGAAAGCCGAAATGCCAGTACCGCAGGCAACAGGGCAATCACAAGGGCAACGTAAACTTGGGTATCGGTCAGCGCCATGAACAACTCCTTTATGGAATAACAGTCGCGATCAAGTGCTGTATTTATTACTCCATAGGTACTCCCCTTTGGCAACGCCTCCTCATAGTTCGTAACATTTTGCAGCTAGGTCTCTGGGGTGACCCTAGAACGCCAGTGGGGCAGCCGTCGCAGGATAGTCAGCATTGACACCCCTGTGGCCAGAAGTGTCAGCAAACTCAGCCCCACCAAGAGCACATAGAAGGGACGCCCCACCTCCCCCCAATAGCTTCCCTGATGTAGGCTCAGGAAAATTGCCGCCTGTTCCTTGGAGAGGCCAAACCAGTTGCGGCCAAGGCGATAGGCAATTCCTGTCGTGGCACTCACGAGTAAGGGCAATGCTGCAATGCCAGCTAGGAGGTGATGTAGCCGCCGCGCTGACCACTGGCCAGGGAGCGATCGCCCCCACAGGAGACCCAAACCCGTAGCAATGATTCCCAGCAAGCCCAAGCCAAGGACCAACACATAGAGCGGCACGCCCCATTCCCCCAGATAGCGGCCCTCATGGAGGGTCATCATTGCCCGCCCAAAGTCTTTAGATAGCCCAAACCAACTGCGCCCAAGACGATGGGCTATTCCCGTTGTGGCTGAGATCAATAGGGGTAGGGCAAAGATCACCGCAAGGAATTGATGCCCCTGACTGCTGATCTTGGCAAGACGCGGTTTCAGAGCACTCATGGTTCCACCTCCATTTGCCAGGGAATCGCCAAGGTAAAGGCCGTGCCGCGATCGCCTGCGTAGGGACTGGTCACCCGCAGGTTTAGACCATAGGGACGCAGCAAATCCTGAGCGATCGCCAAGCCCAGACCACTCCCCTCAATCTCGCTGTCCGCTTGAATCCCCCGATATCCCCGTTCAAAAAGACGCGGCTGCACCTCCTTAGGAATGCCACAGCCGGTATCCCAAACGGTTAACTCTAAGGCGGTGGGCGAGAGCGTCAAGCGCAGACCAATCGTGCCCCCTTGCGGGGTGTACTTAAAAGCATTGTCCAGTAGATTACCGACAACCTCCTGCAGCACCCGTTCCTCGAGCCAGATGGGCGGCAGTTGAGGCGGTATCTCCACCACAAAGGTTTTACCCTCCATTTCAGCGCGAGCTTGGGCGGCACTGATCAGCGGCAAGAGAGTTTCAGCTAGATCGAGGGGTTTACCCGCAAGGGGTAGGGGCTGTCTGCCCGTAAAGACGGGAATATCGTTGCGCTGTTGGCGATAGTCCTCCAACAGTGCCATGAGCCGCTCTGTTTCCTTGGCAATGCCTTCGGCGAGGGGACGCCCCTTGTGATCAGGTTCCAAGCGTTTGAGCAGGAGCTTGACAAACGTGCGAATGGCGGCCACGGGATTGCGCAGTTGATGGAGCAGATCGTCAAAGCGCTGTTGCTGTTGATCCAGTGGGTGGGCGCGGCAGTGGCTGAGCCATTGTTGCCGTTGATCTAAGAGGCAGGCGATGGCCAGGGTTTGTGCCACCTGTTGCAATTGTGCCTGCTCTGCTGCCAGCCAAGGACGGTGTTGCCGCTGTGCCACCAGTACCCCCAAGACCCAATTTTGGTACATCAGGGGCAGGATCAGTTGATTGGCTAAGGACGAGACAACCTGTTGAGGGTAATGGCTTAGAGCAGTCTCTGGGGCTGCGGTTGGCGGTGGTAGTGTCGGGGGAATGGGTACGCTCAGGAGGGGTGCCGCCTCTGGATAAACCGCAACAGGGGACCATGAGGGAGAGTCGTTGAGGGTTTCACTAAGGTAGACCGCCAGTGAAGAGGCCCCCAAGCTGTTGACAACGAGTTCTAATTGGGTGCGACAGAGGGCAGCAAATTCTTCACTGGCTGGCCAGAGCATCTAGGCAGTAACCCCGGAGTGACTCGACACTTGCGGGAGCAGGACTTGAAAGTCACCACTCCCTTTTGTATATTCTTCCAGCAATTGCTTTTCAATGGGAAGCAGGTTGGGATCTGGGTCAGCCTCCTGTTCCTTGAAGGTTTCTTCAATGAGTCCCATCTGCTCCTCTGCTTCAGCAAGGGCACTGAGCAGTTCTTCATGGATGGGAACATTGCCGTTTTGACTCACCAGCAACTGGTAGCGATCGCGCAGGTCATGGAGTTCCCGCTGCATGGCCTCTTTTTCAGCCATGAGCTGCTCTGTCATTTGCTTGTAGTATTTGAACGCCATCAGAAAAGGGACGAGCTTTTCCCGCAGGGTCATGTGGTCAATATCGAGTTTGGTATAGCGTTCTGCCAGTTGGCTATAGGCTTGGCACAGACGTAGGTAACGTTGGCTGAGAGTATCCATAGATTATCTAGAGAAAGGGTTATTGAGGCGCTACCCCCTATCATAGACGGGCAGCCTATTGGTCGCCATTGTCGCGGTTTCAGGAATTAAAACAATGTAAAATAGGCTACGAAATTTTTAGGCGGATTGTGAGCCTCCACTGACAAGAGCCAGTGCCCAGATAGCCATAGGGCGCAGGTACATACTGGCACGGAAGGTACCCTTGGCCGTAATCGCCTCCGGCGTCCGAAATTGCAGGCCATTCTCGTAGATTTGCCGTACCACCACTTCGGCTAAACGCCATGCTTCGTGGGTCATTCCCCGCTGCCACAAAAAGGCGGCCAAGCCAAAGTTAATCCCCGTCCATACTTCAAGGGGATGGGTAGCGTGGGGGTTTTCAGGTTGCCCGTTGGGCAATAGACCATTGGCAGCCCCCAACTGGCCGTTGTGAAATTTGAGAAAACAGGTGTCGTAAATTTTCCGCAGGGCGCGATCGCAACAGTCGGGGGGCACAATATCCACCAAGCCCAAGAGTTGGGCATAAAACTGGCCACACAGTTGATCCGCCATGATCACATCGGAGCCACTGCCCGTATCGAGACGATAGTACTCGCCATTCCACAGCAGTTGATGGTAGCGGGGGCGAGCTTGGCTAAGCCACTGGCGGTAGGTTTCCACCTGCGGTTGTTGGAGAATCGTGCCGAGGGCGATCGCCGCCTCTAGGGCTGCCAACCACAAGCCACCACAGTAGGCACTGACTCCCTGTAGTTTCCAGTCATCGTAGGTTTGATCCGGGGCACCCCCATTTTCTGGCAGCCCATCGCCATCCTGGTCAAATTGTTTCAAATAGTCTAAGGCTGCCACCACCGCCGACCAGCACTCACGGGCGAAATCGAGATCTGTCCCCCCCGTGAACAAAAAGTCTCGATAGACCAACAGCACAAAATCCGAGGCCAAATCTTTCCACAGATTACAGTCTTGGTAGGCCGTGTAGTTGGTCTTTTCCCAAGGGTGCTCATTGGGAGCACCGAGATCGTGGGGAACGGCATTGGCCAGTTTACGAGGCGCTTTGTAGGCGGTTTCGGGATCACCACGATAGAAGTAGCCAATGATTCTCAGGGTTGGATCCGCTGTCGGAATGGCCCGCGCAAAGGCACGCATCACGGATTTTTCCAGCTCTGGCCACAGTTGCAGGAGGGCAAAGGAGCCATAAAGACGCACATCCAGACTTTCATACCAGCGGTAGTCAAGACATTCTAAAACGGCAAACTGACCCACAGGATCGCGATCGCTGGCCGCACTCCAGAGGCTCCCCCCACTACTGAGAACGTATAGCTCATTACACAGTGCCATCTTGAACCAGTCCGGCCAGTCGGGGTGGCTGAGGATCGGTGCTTGCCAAGTGCGAATCTGCTCTTGCCACGTGGCATAGGCGGCGAGGGCTTGGGCGGCAAGGGTGACGGCATTAGTCCCTCGGCGATCGCAAAAATCCGTGTAACGACGGTAATAGATCACCCCCTTGCCAAACTCGGTCACGGGAAAGTCCCACGCTAGGACCACAGGAATTTGTTTTCTTGCTCCCGGTGCCAAGGAAAAGCGCAGGGCAAAAGCGGCGGCCACCTGTTCTCCCACTGCCGCTGGGGTGGGGTCATGAACAAACGGTAGGGAACCATCCACGGAAAATGATTGCCATAGTTGTGCCCCATCTCCCTCTGGCTGCCAGCGACTACAGCCAAAAAACTCGCCAAGGCCTGTGGGAATTAATGCTGCCCATTCGCCATCCCCCTCTTGGGGTGGGTTGGGGTGGGGCATACGCCGCAGTCGCCAACCTTGAAAAGACGCCGTTTGAATCAGTTCATTAAAATTGCCGTCACTTTGACCCCAGCGGGGCGTGTAGGTATAGACAGGGCTACCATCATCGCGGATGGCAATGGCGGAGGAAGGGGTAGTATTGCGAAACCAACCGACGGTATTTTGCCACGAGAACATTAGGCTCAGGGTGAGGGACTGATCTGTGGGATTGCTGAATGTCCACAGAAACACCGCCACAGGGTAACTGGTTTCTTGGTAGTTGTGGGGCAGAATCGGTGAAAACTGTTCGCAGGTGATCTGGGCGCTAAAGACTCCCTCATAGACAAACCAACTGCGGGGATAGCGGGCAGCGTAGAAGCCTTTACCAGTGGGGTACCATTGCCAAGTACTGAGGCGGCCATCGCTCGGGGGAGTTCCTAGGGCGTAGGCTTGTGTCCGCTCTCCTTGCTCAAAAAGACTAAATTGACAGGCGGGCAGGGTGCCAAAGATGTGCTCTCCGCCATCAAGGTGCCAGAGGTTGAAGTCCCCGGCGGAGGAACGGCCAATACAGCCAGCGCCAAAGCCACCGAGGGGCATTCCATGCCAAGGGCCATCGTCTAAATTGCTGGCATAGCGAACGCGATAAGGATTCTCCCAGCCTTGGCCGATCGCCCGAGTCCAAGCACAGTTGGCAAATTCAATCACACCACTTTCCGAAGACTTGCCTAATCCAGAATACCGCTTTAGCGCTGCGCCATTTCTTGGCACTTTGCGCAGAGGCCAAAAAACTCCAGGGTGTGGTAAAAAACCTTGAAGTGATAGGACTCCTGTAGCGCCGTTTCGAGTTGCTGTACAGGACACTGCTCAATTCCAATGGATGTGCCGCAGTGTAAACAAGTGAGGTAGTGCTGATCCTGCTGCACCAAGCTATAGACCAGTTCACCACTGGGCAAGGGGCGTGCTTGCACCTCACCATTGATGCGCAGACTATCTAGGGTGCGATAAACCGTTGCCAGACCTAGGGGTGTATGTCGTTGCCGCAGTTCTAAAAAAAGCTCCTGCGCCGAGAGGGATCGGCCGCTGGCTCTAAGGGCCTCGAGAATAATGGCTTGGCTACGGGTGCGTCGCGGCGGCATAGCAATAGAACAATATTACCTTGATTTTACCCTGCCCTTGCGGCTGCAATGAGATGAGCAATCAGACCTTGCGGCCAATCAGTTGGATCACCCAGCCTCGCCCGCGATGGCCTTGGCCCTCATGGATGTGCCGCTGGATTTCAAGGGCGTGGAGCCACTCTAGACCCGTCAGTTCTCTCTTCATTTGCTCTAGGTCGTGCAGTAGTTCCAGTGTGGGCGGGCCCCCTGTGCCCATCCCCAGTTGTTTCTTGCTGTAGGTCTCACTGAGATAGAGGCCTTGGGGCTTGAGGGCTTTGACAATGCGCTGGTTGACTAGGGTACGCAGCTCTGGTGGCAGATGGCAAAAAATAGCAATAATTCCATCCCAGGCGTTTTCACCCAGGTCAAAATCCCGCAGATCGCAGTGATAGGTGGTCATTGAGACTCCCCTTTCTTGAGCAAGGCGCTGTGCTTTTGCCAGTCCCACTTGGGAGGCATCCACAGCCGTGACGGCATATCCCTGTTGAGCAAGATAAACCGCATTACGTCCTTCCCCTTCGGCGAGGGAGAGAATTTGCCCTTGGGCCCTAAAGTCATGGGCATGGGCTTTGAGGAAGTCGTTTGGCTCTGTGCCGTAGAAATAGGTGTCTCCTTGAAAGCGAGTGTCCCACATAGATATCGGCTCTTTTAGACGGCAATCACTAGAGTTTCAAAGCGTTTTTCAGGGACTGGTCAGCCATCTTTTTCAAGCACAGCAATATACCCTCCAATTGCCTGATATGAGTCAGCGATTTTCCTTTTGTCTTGCCTTGAGTGATACAGCCGCCCAAGCTTGGGCATTCAGCGACCCCGTACCATCTTTGCCGGTATAGATGATGAGTTGTCTCGCTGAGCACCGCTAGTTTTCTACAGTTGAGTTACCTGAGAGTCTTTGCTGGCGATCGCCCCCAAAACACGAGCAATTAAGTAAAGGGAGCCACAGACCACGCAGCGATCGCCCCCCCTGTCGAGGGCTTCAGCCACATCGTTAAAAAGACGGCATTCCCCTAACCGAGGGCAACAGGTGTAGGCAAGTTCCTTCAAGTCCTCTAAGTTAGCACTAGCGTGATCCGGGACGGGCACCAACCACAGGCGATCGCCGGCTCGCAGGAGATGTTTGAGAATCCCCCCATGATCCTTATTGGCTAGCATCCCCACTACCCAAGTCACCTCTGTCCAGCCCAATTGATCTACATATTGCCGTAGATAAGCGGCTGCAGGAGCATTGTGGGCACCATCAATGAGCAGTTTTCGCCCTTGCCAGTGTAACCATTGCAGTCGTCCCGGCCAGCGGGTTTGTGCCATTCCCTGTTGAATCGCTGTTAGGGAAATTTGCCAGCCTTGAGCTTGCAGACATTGCAGTGTGGCGATCGCGATCGCGGAATTGGTTAACTGCATTTCTCCCGCCAAAGGCAAGGGATACTCAATGCCACCCCAAGTTGCCCATCCAGCCCGCTCAACACACCACTGCGCCGGTTCTGGCCAGACGGTCGGGCAAGCCAAAGCTGTTAAACGCTCGGCAATCACCGTCTTTGCCTCTGGAGGAACAGGACCAACAACAGCGGGTACACCCTGCTTAAGAATTCCAGCCTTTTCGCCCGCAATCGCCCCCAAAGTATTGCCCAACCGCTGCCAATGATCCCAACCAATGGAAGTAATCACACTCACCAAAGGGGGCTGACACACATTCGTGGCATCCAAGCGCCCCCCTAAGCCCACCTCCATCACCGCCACCTCCACCCCCTGCTGGGCAAAATAGAGCCATGCCGCCGCCGTGACCACTTCAAACTGACTGGGGGGATAGGCCACCTGGGGCAAGACGGCTTCAATTTGTTGAATGAGGGTCAAAAAGACCTGCGGGGCAATGGGTTCACCATCGACACAAATGCGCTCACACCAGCTCAACAGATGGGGCGAGGTATAACGACCCGTGCGATAGCCCGCTGCCCGCAAAACACTATCCAAATAGGCACACACCGAGCCTTTGCCATTTGTCCCCGCAACGTGGATCAAGGGCACCTGTAACTGGGGAGACCCCAAGGCACTCAGGAGCGCCTGGATGGGTTCAAGGCC
The DNA here is from genome assembly GCF_015296045.1 of Thermosynechococcus sp. M3746_W2019_013. Lineage (NCBI taxonomy): Bacteria > Bacillati > Cyanobacteriota > Cyanophyceae > Acaryochloridales > Thermosynechococcaceae > Thermosynechococcus > Thermosynechococcus sp. M3746_W2019_013. The sequence goes on from NZ_DVDW01000034.1 coordinate 52,284, forward strand.
AAGGCGCACCCCAAAGCGGGCGTAGGGACTCAGCGCTGCCGTCAGTGGATCACCCACGGCCAGCTCGATGGAAAAGGATTAGCGGGGCTCGCGACGACCATGGCGCCATGTGGCAATAATCCGGGAGCCATCTGGCAGGGTGAGCACCCCCTCTCCGTCAAATAAGCCATTGCGAAACTGTCCAGCATAGCTTGTGCCATTCCCAAAGGAGAGCATTCCAGTTCCATGATACTTGCCCGCTAGAAACTGTCCCTCGTAGCGAGTGCCGTCGGGAAAGGTGAGTACCCCCTCCCCATGGTATTGACCATTGAGAAACGTCCCCTCGTAGCGCTGGCCATTGGCCAGTTGTAGAATGCCCTTGCCATTGAAGATACCATCGGCAAAGCCACCCTCATAGCGTCCGCCATCGGCATAGGTGAGCACCCCCTGACCGTGGTAGCGGCCATTGCGAAATTCTCCCTCGTAGCGGTTGCCATTGGCCATCGTGAGGATGCCTTGGCCATTAAAGCGACCGTTTAGCAATTCCCCTTTGTAGGTGCTGCCATCGGGGAGGGTCAGGGTGACATCCCCCGTGACCCGCTGCCCTTCATAGACGGCAATTTGAGCAGTTACAGGAGCCAACTGTAGGGTTGCACACCCTAAACCCATCAGGAAAGAACTGAGCACCCAGCGGCGGACAACAGCGGCATTGGCGTGGTGCGAATGGGTCATCACTGGACACTCCACAAGGGTGGACAATTGCAACATATCTAACTGGTACAAGTTGCTCCCTATGCAGAATTGAGGCAGAGACCCAAGTTTTTGTATCTTGGAATACATATACTTAGGGGTAAATTCAGGGATGATTGGTTTATTTGTCTCAAACTTTGCAACTCAACCCTAGGATTTTTCTAGGGATTTTAGCTGGGGGTTTATAGGTTCCAACGGTTTTCTTTGTCGATTGGACATCTGCACCTATGAAACTGCGTTCTATCTTGCGCCGCCGGTTACGTCTTCAGCATCCCCTGACTCCGATTCTCTATCTGCCCCCTCGCCGCACGCGATTGACCTTTGCGGTGATGATTGGTGTGCTGAGTGCAACAGCCGCACTGGGGCAGGATACTGCCGCCTCAACGGCGGTTCCGGCAAAGGTGCAGGTGGTGCTCAACACGCTCTGGGTGATTTTTGCAGGCGTGCTGGTATTTTTCATGAATGCTGGCTTTTGCATGTTGGAAACGGGCTTTTGCCGGGCCAAGAATGCGGTGAACCTGCTCTCAAAGAACCTGATTGTCTTTGCCCTTTCGAGTATCGCCTATTGGGCGATTGGCTTTGCCCTAATGTTTGGGGATGGCAATGGGGTGGTGGGCAGCAGTGGTTTCTTTTTGCTGGGGGCCGATAACAGTCCGGCCACTGCCGAAGCCTACCGGGGGGTCTATAGTTCCCTCAGTTGGGCAGCGGTACCCCTGTTTGCTAAGTTCTTCTTTCAAGTGGTCTTTGCGGGAACGGCCGCCACAATTGTTTCTGGGGCAGTGGCGGAGCGGATTAAGTTCTATGCCTTCTTTATCTTCAGCTTGCTGCTGGTGGGGATTTCCTATCCAATTACGGGTCACTGGATCTGGGGTGGCGGTTGGCTGCAACAGCTAGGTATGTGGGATTTTGCCGGTTCTACGGTGGTGCACTCTGTAGGCGGATGGGCAGCATTGATGGGGGCAGCTCTCCTAGGGCCGCGTTTGGGGCGCTTTCTGCCGGATGGGTCGGTGGCAGCCATCCCCGGGCATAATTTTGCGATCGCCACCTTGGGTTGTTTGATCCTCTGGCTTGGTTGGTTTGGTTTTAATCCAGGGTCAACGATGACCGCAGATCCGGAGGCGATCGCCCACATTGTTGTGACCACAAATATGGCCGCAGCCTTTGGGGGTGTCACCGCAACGGTGGTTTCCACGCTCTACTTTGGGAAGCCCGACCTTTCGATGATCATTAATGGGATTCTGGCAGGATTAGTGGCCATCACAGCCCCCTGTGCCTTTGTCACCATTGAGAGCGCGGCGTTAATCGGCAGTATTGCCGGGATCATTATTATTTTTTCGGTGGTGACGCTCGATCGCCTAAAAATTGACGATCCAGTGGGAGCCATTTCCGTACACTTGGTCAATGGCATCTGGGGGACCATAGCAGTGGGGCTCTTTGCCGATGGACCGGGGCGCTTTTACGAAGCTGGGGCGGGGCCTCTCAAGGGATTGCTCTGGAGTGGTGACTTTACCCAGTTGGGGCACCAATTGGTGGGGGTACTGGCGGTGGGCGGGTTTACCGTTGCCTTTAGTACAGCAGTGTGGCTACTCCTGAACCTTACCATTGGCATTCGCGTTTCTCCAGAGGAGGAAATCGAGGGGTTGGACATTGGCGAGCATGGCATGGAGGCCTATGCGGGCTTCCTTTTGCGCGAAGAAGTGAAAGGATTTGTGGATTTGCTCAAACGGATGTCTGGCAGTGGTCGCTCCTAGGGTAGGCTTAACGCTCCTATTAATCCTGGGGGCATTGTTGGTTCTCAGTCCCTTGCTAGTGGTGCTTTGTACCTCCGGCTGGCCACCCGGAACCCTACCCACCCAATTATTGCCGCCCCAAGGCTGGACCTGGCAGAGCTATCAGGCGGCATGGCGGCAGGGACACTTTATCTTAGCTTTTGCCAACTCAACGTTTGTGGCCTTAGCGGTGACGGCGCTCCAGTTGGTAACTTCAGCCCTAGCGGGTTACGCCCTTGCCCGACTTTCGTTTCCGGGGCAACAGACGATTCTGCTGCTGATGCTAGCAATCCTAGTGATCCCATTTCAGCTTTTGGTGATCCCAATTTTTCTCATCCTGAAGGCGGCTCATCTGATCAATACCTATGGCGCGTTGATCTTACCAACGGCGGCCAATGGCTTTGGTGTCTTTTTGATGCGGCAGTTTTTTCTCACATTGCCCGTTGCCCTTGAGGAGGCAGCCCGCTTGGATGGGGCAAATCGCTGGCAGGTTCTCTGGCATATTCTCTTGCCCCTGAGCCGACCAGCCTTGGTAACGCTCTTTATCTTTACCTTTATTGGCGAGTGGAATGATCTGTTTAAGCCCTTGGTTTTTACCACCAAGCCAGAACTGATCACCGTGCAGCTTTCCTTGGCCAATTTTCAGGAGCAGTTCACCAATGATTGGCCGTTGATGATGGCAGCGGCGGTGATTGCCACTGTACCGGTGATGATTTTGTTTATTTTGGGTCAGCGGCAACTGATTCGCGGTATTGCCACCACGGGGCTAAAGAACTAAGGTACCGTTCGGAAAACCGTACTGCAACAGGAGTTGCGATCGCCAACCGTCTCTCGCTACATTAGCACTCGAAGGGTGAGAGTGCTAAACAATTACCAGTGATGCTCTTACTCCCCAGAGACTGCGCGATGAGCCGTGCAGTGAGTGCTATCAATCCATACTCTTACAATTGGGAGAACAGTACGCTATGGCAGCCGTATCTCTAAGCGTTTCAACTGTGAAACCTTTGGGCGATCGCATTTTTGTCAAAGTCGCCGAAAGCGAAGAACGGACCGCAGGGGGGATTCTCCTGCCCGACAATGCCCGTGAAAAACCCCAAGTGGGCGAAGTGACCGCCGTCGGTCCCGGCAAACTCACTGAAGACGGCAAGCGTCAGCCCATGGATGTGAAAGTGGGTGACAAGGTGCTGTACTCCAAGTATGCCGGTACCGAAGTGAAACTAGGGGGCGAAGACTACGTTCTCCTCTCAGAAAAAGACATCTTGGCCATTGTGGGCTAGGTCACTGACTTCCTTGCATCTCGGTGCGATTTTTTCATCACTGTTGAACGATTGAGGTAGGAAACACATATGGCGAAGCGCATTATCTACAACGAAAATGCTCGTCGGGCCCTTGAAAAAGGGATGGACATCTTGGCTGAATCCGTGGCCGTGACCCTTGGTCCGAAAGGGCGGAACGTGGTTTTGGAGAAAAAATTTGGTGCGCCGCAAATTGTCAATGATGGTGTCACCATTGCTAAAGAAATTGAACTTGAAGATCACATTGAAAACACCGGTGTGGCGCTGATCCGCCAAGCCGCCTCGAAAACCAATGATGCTGCCGGTGACGGCACCACGACGGCGACGGTTCTCGCCCATGCCATGGTGAAAGAGGGGCTGCGCAACGTTGCTGCTGGCGCTAACCCCATTGCCCTAAAACGCGGGATTGACAAAGCCACCCACTTCCTGGTGGAAAAAATTGCCGAACACGCCCGTCCAGTGGAAGACTCCAAAGCCATTGCCCAAGTGGCGGCCATCTCGGCGGGAAATGATGAAGAAGTGGGTCAGATGATTGCCGACGCCATGGACAAAGTGGGCAAAGAAGGCGTGATCTCCCTCGAAGAAGGCAAATCCATGACCACCGAACTGGAGGTCACTGAGGGGATGCGCTTTGACAAGGGCTACATCTCCCCCTACTTTGCCACCGACACCGAGCGCATGGAAGCCGTGTTCGATGAACCCTTCGTGCTGATCACCGACAAGAAAATTACCTTGGTGCAAGATCTGGTGCCGATCCTCGAACAGGTGGCTCGCGCCGGTAAGCCCTTGGTCATCATTGCCGAAGACATCGAGAAAGAAGCCTTGGCCACCCTCGTGGTCAACCGTCTGCGCGGTGTCTTGAATGTCGCTGCGGTGAAAGCTCCCGGCTTTGGCGATCGCCGTAAAGCGATGCTCGAAGATATTGCCGTCCTCACAGCGGGTCAAGTGATCACCGAAGATGCGGGTCTGAAGCTGGAAAATGCCAAGCTGGATATGCTCGGTAAAGCTCGCCGCATCACAATCACCAAAGATCACACCACGATTGTTGCCGAAGGCAATGAAAAAGCCGTCAAGGCTCGCTGCGAGCAAATCCGTCGCCAAATCGAAGAAACCGACTCCAGCTACGACAAAGAAAAACTGCAGGAGCGGTTGGCCAAACTAGCTGGTGGGGTGGCGGTGATTAAAGTCGGTGCTGCCACCGAAACTGAAATGAAAGATCGCAAACTCCGTCTGGAAGATGCGATTAACGCCACCAAAGCCGCTGTTGAGGAGGGGATTGTTCCCGGTGGCGGTACCACCTTGGTTCACTTGGCTCCTGAGTTGAGCAACTGGGCCGCTGAGCACCTAACGGGTGAAGAACTGATTGGTGCCAACATTGTTGAGCGTGCCCTCAGCGCTCCCCTGCGTCGCATTGCGGAAAACGCGGGTCAAAATGGTGCCATCATTGTTGAACGGGTCAAAGAAAAACCCTTCGATGTGGGTTATGATGCCGCTAAAGATGAATATGTCAACATGTTTGATGCCGGTATCGTTGACCCTGCCAAAGTTACCCGCTCGGCTCTGCAAAATGCGGCCTCTATTGCTGGCATGGTGCTAACCACCGAGTGCATCATCGTTGACAAGCCCGAACCCAAGGAAAATAATCCTGCGGGCAGCGGTGCTGGCATGGGCGGTGACTTCGACTACTAAGCCCATCCCTACCCTGGGCACAGAGTCAATCCCTGAACCTGCCTAGGCGAGGGTTACCCACACGGGAAGCGGGGCAACCAAACCCCGCTTTTTTCATGGCTGAGTGGCTGCGAAAGGGTTTGGCAGCGTTGCTATAATAGCCCTCAATGTAATGTTTTTTAACATTAGTTCTTTTTGCAGTATGGGCGATCCAATGCCTGGAGGTGAAATTCGCATTCGGGGTGCACGGCAGCATAATCTGAAAAACATTGACCTCGATCTGCCCCGCGATCGCCTGATTGTAATGACCGGTGTCTCCGGTTCAGGGAAGTCCTCCCTTGCCTTTGACACGATTTTTGCTGAAGGACAACGCCGCTATGTGGAGTCCCTGAGTGCCTATGCACGGCAATTCCTCGGCCAGTTAGATAAGCCTGATGTGGATGCCATTGAGGGGCTGAGTCCAGCAATTTCTATTGATCAAAAGTCCACCTCCCACAATCCCCGCTCAACGGTGGGGACGGTCACGGAAATCTATGACTACCTGCGGCTGCTCTATGGCCGTGCCGGTGAACCCCATTGCCCCCATTGCGATCGCTCGATCCGCCCCCAAACCATTGATGAAATGGTGGATCAGGTGATGCAGTTGCCGCCCCAGAGCCGCTTTCAAGTCTTGGCCCCCATTGTCAAGGGGAAGAAGGGCAGCCACAGGAAGCTGCTGTCGAGTCTGGCCAGTGAAGGTTTTGTGCGGGTTCGGATTGATGGGGAGGTGCGCGACCTCAGTGATGCCATTGAACTGGACAAAAACCATGTCCACACGATTGAAATTGTTGTTGATCGGCTGGTGCTGAAGCCGGGGATTGAGGAACGTTTAGGGGATTCCTTGCGAACGGCGTTGCACCATGGCAACGGTACGGCAATGGTCAGTGTGGTGTCTCGGGAGACGGGGGCTGAGGGTCAAACGCTCCTGTTTTCAGAAAATTTTGCCTGCCCTGAGCATGGGGCGGTGATGGATGAGCTCTCTCCGCGACTTTTTTCCTTTAACTCCCCCTATGGGGCCTGTCCAGAGTGCCATGGCTTGGGCTATTTGCGCAAATTTAGCCCGGAGTTAATTGTCCCCAATCCCGAACTACCGGTTTATCTGGCGATCGCCCCCTGGGCCGAGAAGGAACACGACTACTACCTTGCTCTCCTCTGTGGTGTTGCTGAGGCCCTTGGTTTTGACATCCATACACCGTGGTATCGCCTCACGGAGTTGCAACGGGAGATCCTCCTTTACGGCACCGACACACCGATTCTCATCCCTTCTGATTTGCGCTATCGCAAACGGGACTACTACCGTCAATTTCAAGGGGTGATTCCCATCCTAGAGCGGCAGTACCGCGAGACGACCTCCGAGGCCTACCGGCAAAAACTGGAAGAGTACCAAGTCAATCAAACCTGCCCCGCCTGTCAGGGACAACGCCTGAAACCAGCCGCTTTGGCCGTGCGCTTGGGGCAATATCGCCTTACGGATCTCACCCGTGTTTCGATTCGCGAGTGCTGGGCACGGCTTCAATCCCTGCAACTCACGCCTCGCCAACAACAAATTGCGGAACTAGCCCTGCGGGAAGTAATGGCGCGGTTGCAGTTTCTCATTGATGTGGGGCTCGATTACCTAACCTTGGATCGCAGTGCAGCCACCCTCTCTGGGGGTGAAGCTCAACGAATTCGCTTGGCTACCCAAATTGGCTCTGGCCTGACGGGGGTGCTCTATGTCCTCGATGAGCCGAGTATTGGCCTGCACCAGCGCGATAACGATCGCCTGCTGCAAACGCTCTTTCGCCTGCGGGACTTGGGGAATACGCTGATTGTTGTCGAACACGATGAGGATACGATCCGGGCTGCCGATTACATTGTCGATATTGGCCCAGGGGCGGGAAGCCACGGCGGCCAAATTGTCGCTCAAGGCAGCCTCGAGGCAATTCTCAACCATCCTGACTCCCTGACGGGGGCTTATCTGTCGGGGCGCAAGCGCATCGAAACTCCCAGCGATCGCCGGCCAGGGAATGGCAAATCCCTGATTCTAAAAAAGGTGTCCCGCAACAACCTCAAGGATATCACCGTAGAAATTCCCCTTGGCAAGCTGGTGTGTCTGACGGGAGTATCGGGATCGGGCAAGTCCACCCTCATGCACGAAGTTCTCTATCCTGCCCTGCAGCACCATCTTGGTCACCATGTGCCGCTCCCCAAGGAACTGGGGCACATCGAAGGCTTGAGTGCCATTGATAAAGTCATTGTCATTGACCAGTCCCCCATTGGTCGAACCCCCCGCTCCAACCCTGCCACCTACATTGGTGTTTTTGATGTCATCCGTGAGGTCTTTAGCCAAACCGTTGAGGCCAAGGCACGGGGCTACAAGCCGGGGCAGTTTTCCTTCAATATCAAGGGCGGCCGCTGTGAGGCCTGCGGTGGCCAAGGGGTGAATGTTATTGAGATGAACTTTCTGCCCGATGTTTATGTCCAGTGTGAGGTGTGCAAGGGGGCCCGCTACAACCGCGATACACTGCAAGTGAAGTACAAGGGCTGCTCGATCGCCGATGTTTTGGATATGACTGCTGAGACAGCGCTGACCTTTTTTGAAAATATCCCCAAGGCGGTGAGCAAGCTGCAAACCCTTGTGGATGTGGGCTTGGGCTATCTGAAATTGGGACAAACCGCACCCACCCTCTCTGGGGGGGAAGCCCAACGCCTTAAATTGGCAGCTGAACTGTCCCGCCGTGCCACGGGCAAAACCCTCTACCTGATTGATGAGCCGACCACGGGGCTATCCTTTTACGATGTGCATAAACTCCTCGAGGTGCTGCAACGGCTGGTGGACAAGGGCAACTCAATTCTGGTGATTGAGCACAATTTAGATGTGATTCGCTGTGCCGATTGGATTATTGATCTAGGACCCGAGGGGGGCGATCGCGGGGGAGAGGTGGTTGCCGTGGGCACTCCTGAAGCAGTGGCCCTGATGCCCCAATCCTACACCGGTCAGTATCTTGCCCGAGTCTTCAATCGCGCCGCTGCCAATTCGCAATAGTAGAATACAGGTTGCTCTGCCTTGCGGTGTGCCTATGCCGACAATGACCCTTTCCATTTCCTGTCCCGATCAGCGGGGGCTAGTGGCCAAGTTGGCCCAGTTTGTCTATCGCTATAACGGGAACATTGTCCATGCCGACCACCACACCGATGCCGTTGCGGGCATTTTTCTCTCCCGCCTCGAATGGGAATTAGAGGGCTTTGAAATCCCCCGCGATCAAATTGCCACCACTTTCATCAACTATGCGCAGCGGGAAAAGGTCTTTGCCAGTTGGCAGGGGGTGCGCTGGCAGTTGCGGGCGTCGGATATTCCCTATCGCTTGGCCATTTGGGTGAGCCGCCAAGATCATTGCCTTTGGGATCTGCTGCTGCGGCAGCGGGCGGGGGATCTCTTTGCGGAAATTCCCCTGATCATCAGTAACCATGAGCATTTGCGTCCCATCGCCGAGCAGTTTGGCATTGATTTTTACTATATCCCTGTGACGCCAGAGACCAAGCCGCTGGCGGAAGCCAAGGAACTGCAACTCCTCAAGGACTACAGGATTGATCTGGTGGTGCTGGCTAAGTATATGCAGGTGCTCAGTCCTGAATTTATTGGGGCCTTTCCCCACGTGATCAATATTCACCATTCATTCTTGCCGGCCTTTGCGGGAGCTAACCCCTACCACCGTGCCTATGAGCGGGGGGTAAAAATCATTGGTGCCACGGCCCACTATGCCACGGTGGATTTAGACGAAGGGCCAATCATTGAGCAGGCGGTTGTGCCTGTGAGCCATCGGGATACAGTGGCGGATCTAATTCGCAAGGGCAAGGATTTAGAACGGGTGGTGTTGGCGCGGGCGGTACGGCTGCATTTACAAAATCGGATTCTGGTGTATGGCAATCGCACGGCAGTCTTTGCTTGAGGGTTGCCACCGCTGTGGGCCTGTTGCCTTTGGGGATTCCCGTAGGGGGTCACCAACCCCCTTGATGAGCAGGTATAATCAAATAATGTTCTGCCCCTGCGGTTTGACTGACTATGCCCTTCGAGATCAATCACGGTCTGGGTCGCTTTAACTCCAAACGGGATCTCCATGCTGCCCTCGGTATTCCATTGTCAGCAGCATTCGGGGAAATTCGCAAGCGGTATCTCAAAATTGCCAAGACACTCCACCCCGATAGCCGTGATGATGAATCGAGTAAAAAAATGGCCAGTGATTTGCTCTCGAAGTTTGTGAATCCTGCCTATGAAGTGCTTTCCCAAGAAAAAGAGCGAGAAGAATATCAAGTCATTTTGCGCTTGCTGGAAAAGCAACTGCTAACGGCCAATATTGTGCCAACGCCCACCTTTGATTTGGCACAGGAAGTCTTTAACGCTGCCAATGTTGAAGAGGCCTATCAAAGGGCCCTCAATACCCTTGCCCAAGATCAATACAAAGACTTAAACAACACACTTAAAATTAGCGAACAAATTAGCGAACTGAATTTAATCTACCTGTGGCGATCGGCGGGTGGCAAGGTAACCGCATCCACGCCCAGTGTTTCTGCGCCGGCGGCTCCACCTAAATCAGATGCAACCCAAGGGCAGGCTACACCAGCGGCCACCACAGAGACGTCACCACCTACAGAAGCCCCCAAAACAGAGCAATTTACAGAGCAATATTTCCGACGGGCAGAGGAACTCTTCAATAAAGGCATTTATCTGGAGGCCGTCAAAGAACTGAAGGATGCCCTGAAAATTGACCCCCGCAGTGCTCGCTGCAATGCCCTACTAGGCAAGGTGTATCTGCAGCAAGGCTCCCTCAGTATGGCCAAAATTCACTTTAATCAAGCCCTGAAGCTCAATCCTCAAGAGGTAATGGCAATACAGGGACTCGAAGCAATTAGCAAAAGAGAGCGCCAAGCCCAGAAACAGCAAAAAAGTACTGAGCCACCCAAACCGGAGCAAAAGAAATTCTCCTTCTTTGGTCTTTTTGGGAAAAAATAATTCACTATGGTGTATCAACCTGCCTGTGGTGCCCGCGATATTTTGCCCCTGGATGTGGCACGGCAACGGTGGCTAGAGCAACGCCTAGAGCGCGTCTTCCAAAGCTGGGGCTACCAAGAAATTATCACACCCACAATTGAGACCCTAGCAACCCTCACAGCGGGGGGCACTGTCCATCCAGAGACGGTTATTCAAGTGCAGGGGAGCGGTGGTGAGCCTTTAGGATTGCGACCAGAATTAACGGCTTCTATTGCTCGGGCGGCGGTGACCCGTATGGCAGGTATGCAACTGCCCCAAAGGCTCTATTACAAAACTAATGTCTTTCGACGCACCACAGGGGCAGAGTTGGGCAACCAACAGGAATTTTTCCAAGCCGGAGTGGAGCTACTGGGGGCAACAGGTTTAGCGGCCGATGCAGAAATTCTCTGGCTGGTGCAGGAGTGCCTTGGGGTGCTAGCGGTTGGGGAGGCTTATCTTTTGGTGGGGGATGCCCACTTGACGCAACAGTTGCTCAGTACCTTTCCAGCGGAACTACAAAAGACCGTGCGCCAATGCTTGGCCCATTTAGACCGCGTGAGTTTGCAGGCTCTACCTGCCCCTTGGCGCGATCGCGCCCTTGCCCTTTTTGATCTACGGGGTACCCCAAAGGAGGTGGGGGAACGTTTAGCGCAGTGGTCTGATGTTCCAGGGGTTGTTGATCGCTTTGCGGAACTTCAACAGTTGTTGGCGTTGGTGGCCGAGTCCTTGGCTATTACCCTTGATCTGAGCCTTGTGCAGTCCTTTGATTACTACACAGGGATTATCTTTGAGGTCTTGATTCCTACGGAAACGGAACTGCGGTTGGTGGCTCAAGGGGGGCGCTATGATCAACTGCTCAGTATTTACCATCCCGACGGTGCGACGGTGCCGGGGATTGGTTTTGTCTTTAATGTTGAGGCACTCCTGCAGGCGGTCGCCATTCCCCCAGCCGCCCTATTGGCCCCCCGCAGTCAATGGCTTGTGGTTCCCCGCACAGCCAGCGCCCTCGCTGCCGCCCTCCACCATGCCCAAACACTGCGCTTGGAGGGCTCGACCCGGGTGGAGTTGGCACTTCTGGATTTGACGCCGGAGCAAATCCGCGCCTATGCCCGCGATCGCCAGATTCCCTATATTGCTTGGATTGAGAGTGATGCGCCACCGCAGATCGAAGCCCTCAGTGATGGGGCAACCTATTTGCAGATTCAGAGTGTCTAGGTCATGCTAACGATCGCCCTCCCCAAAGGTGCCCTCCTCAAGGACAGTATTGCCTACTTCCAACGGCTAGGCTTAAATTTTGAAGCACTCCTAGAGCCGGGAAATCGGCAACTTCAGGTTCTCTCTCAGGATGGCTGTGCCCGCGCCCTTTTGGTCCGTGCCCAGGATGTCCCCGTCTATGTGCAGTATGGTCAAGCGCAGTTGGGCATTGTTGGGTATGACGTGCTGCGGGAAAAAAATCCCCATGTGGCCAAACTAGCGGATTTGGGCTTTGGTCAGTGTCGTCTATCGGTGGCCGTTAAAGCCTCTAGTCCCTACCGCAGTGCCCGCGATTTGCCCCCCCATTGCCGCGTTGCCTCAAAGTTTGTCCGCTGTGCCGATGCTTTTTTCCAGCAGTTGGATTTGCCCGTGGATATTGTGCCCCTCTATGGTTCAGTGGAACTGGGGCCAATTACGGGCATGGCGGAGGCAATTGTGGATTTGGTGTCAACGGGACGTACCCTCAAGGAAAATGGCCTTGTGGAGCTAGAGCAAATCTTTAGCAGCACTGCCTACTTGATTGCCCATCCCCGCAGCTATCGCCTCAACCTCAATGGTCTTGGGCACTACGTTCCACAGTTAACAGGGGCGATCGCTTGATTACCGTTGCCTGTGCACCACCATGGCTGGCAGGGGTTCATTGATTGGCCCTCGGCAGTTACCGTTGGCGCGATCGACGTCTTGAAGCTTGTGGTGTGCCCGCTGCCATGCTTCAACAAAACGGCTGACCCGAATGGGGTCAATGGGTTGTTCAATCTGACCATTGCGCTTCAGGGAACTGGCAACAATGACGCCGTTGACGTAGGGCACCAATTGCTCCACATTGTCCCAAGAGGCACCACTGCCAATCAAAAGGGGTTGTCCCTTGGCGGCACTGGCGGCGATGGATAGATCCTCCTCAGTGGGTGGCTGTCCTGTTGCCCAACCGGAGAGAATCACCCCATCGGCGAGTCCGCGGTCAAAGGTGTCCCGTACTGCCGTGGCCAGATTTGGGCTGTGGAGGGGCTGGGCGTGCTTCACCATCACATCGGCAAAAATTTTGATGTCTTGCCCCAGTTCACGGCGGTAGCGCAGCAGTTGATGGGCTTGGCCTTCGATAATGCCTTGATCGGTGGCCATGACCCCAGTGAGCACATTGACGCGGATAAATTGTGCCCCCGTACAGGCGGCGATCGCCAGCCCACTAAAGGCATCATTGCGCAGCACATTAAGGCCAATGGGCACAGCTACCAGATTCTTTAACCGCTGCACCACTAAGGTCATGGCACTGACGACAGCAGCATCCACCCGATCTTTGCTGAAGGGAGCATCAAAGAAATTCTCAACAATAATGGCATTGACTCCCCCTGAGGCAAGGGCTGTGGCTTCCTGTTCTGCGCGGTCAATAACAGCCTTGAGACTCCCCCCCCAACGGGCGGAGGTGGGTAAGGGAAGGAGGTGGACAACGCCAATGACTGGGGTTGCAGTATGAAAGAGAGTCCGGAGATCCACAACGATTTTGGCAATAGGTGAACAGTGCAGGTATAACAGGAGGAGTGAGCGGCACTCTCCACAGGCACAATGGTAGAATGCGCTGACTTAAGTATATCCCCGTCTGACCCCCCCCTCGTGGCGATCGCCCTCGGAAGTAACCTGGGTAAGCCATTGCTGCAACTGCGCTCAGCCGTCCAAGTGCTTGCCCAAACGCCAGGGATCAGGGTCTTAGCCTGCTCGCCGTGGTATCGCACTGCCCCCCTAGGCCCCCCTCAACCGGATTACTGGAATGGCTGCCTCGTTGCTCGGGTGCAACTCTCCCCTTGGGCACTACTGAAAAGGCTGCAGGCAATCGAAGCGCAGTTTGGTCGCCAACGGCAAGAGCATTGGGGGGCCCGCACCCTTGATCTAGATCTGCTGCTCTATGGCGATTGCATCATTCGCACCCCAGATTTGACCGTGCCCCATCCACGGCTGGCGGAGCGGCCCTTTGTCCTTTTGCCCCTTGCGGCGATCGCCCCCCACTGGCGCCATCCCCTCCTGGGTGAAACCATCCAAACCCTACGGGAGCGGGTGGGGGATGCAGGCATTATTGCCGTTCTTTCTGACGATGCTGACGAAACCACCTTTGCAACTGCTGCCGACAGGCCGTTGCCTGAACCCCCCCAATGACCTGAAGCCGGTGAAACACCGCTGGGCTATGGGGCAGTTGCAGCACCGAATCAATTGCCCCTGATTTTGGATCCGTCGTCCCATAGATGAGGGTGTGAATGCGGGCCTGGACAATCGCACCGGCACACATCGGGCAGGGCTCTAGGGTGACGTAGAGGCGGCAGCCCGTTAAATACCACGTACCTAGATGCTGACCGGCGCGGCGTAGGGCAATGATTTCCGCATGGGCAGTGGGGTCGTGATCTCGCTGGCGACGATTTTCCCCCGTAGCAATGAGTTCATTCTCAGCACTGACAATCACCGCACCCACGGGCACTTCATCGGCGGCTCCTGCCTGTTCTGCAAGGGCGATCGCCTGTTGCATCCAAAAGTCGTGCTGGTCTGTTTCTGGTAAAAGGAAAATGCCTGGCATGGCGATCCCGTTGTCGCAGCGGCTATGGTACTATTTTCTCAGTTCTGTTGCGATCGCTGAATTCTTTTAGGAAAACACCATGATGGATGCTTTGGTTTTGATTGCGAAATTGCCGGAAGCCTACGCCATTTTTGATCCCCTTGTGGATGTGCTGCCAGTGATTCCGGTGCTCTTTTTAGCCTTGGCCTTTGTTTGGCAAGCCGCTGTTGGTTTCCGTTAAAGATAGCTCCGATCAAACTAACCCTGTTGACTGGCCCCGTTGGTTCCAGCGGGGTTCTTCTTGAGTTTGTTTCATGCACTTCCTTCCCCTATGGCAGGTCACAGTAAGTGGGCAAACATCAAACGGCAAAAGGCGCGGGTGGATGCCCAAAAGGGCAAGATCTTTGCGCGGCTATCGCGAGCAATCATTATTGCGGCTCGGCATGGGGGAGGGGATCCAGCGGGCAACTTTCAACTGCGCAGTGCCATTGAGAAGGCCAAAGCAGCAGGGATTCCCAGCGAAAATATTGAGCGGGCGATCGCCAAAGGGACTGGTACCCTCGACAGTGATGCTCCCCTAGAAGAAATTCGCTACGAAGGCTATGGGCCGGGGGGTGTGGCATTTTTGATTGAAGCCCTCACGGATAATCGCAATCGCACGGCGGCAGATCTGCGGGCCGCCTTCAATAAACAGGGGGGCAACCTCGGCGAAACCGGCTGTGTGGGCTGGATGTTTGAACAGTGCGGCATTGTAACCGTTACTGCACCTAAAGATGAAGAAGCTTTCCTTGAAGCCCTGCTGGCGGCTGAGGTTGAAACCTACGAAATCCTAGAGGAGGTGGCCGAGGTGCGTTGTCCCGTCCCTGCCCTTGAAACCGTCAGCGAAACCCTCAAAGCCCACGGCTATACCGTTCTCGACACCGAAAGCCGCTGGATTCCAATGAATACCGTAGAAATCACCGATGAAGACACGGCACGGCGCCTCCTTAAGCTGATGGATGCCCTCGAAAATCTCGATGATATTCAAAGTGTGGCCACCAACCTGACGATGAGCGATGCCCTCGTGGAGGCAATGTACGTCTAGCCATCCGTGGTTTTACGGAATCTGAGGGAGAATTTCCTCTTTCTCAAGGGTGGCAAAGTTAAGTGGAAACACGGTAGGCACTCAAAGGCAGCCGTGGGAGGATAGAAGTACGGCTGCAGGCCTGCACTGAGGCACGCTGTGTGTAATCAGATTGAAGCTCTCTTGAGAGCGATGCTCTTTTTCTCTCAATCAGCCTTGATGGCTAGTGTGTTTCCCCTGTCGGCTCGTGTGTGTTCCCTAGGTTCCCTGTGGAAAAAGGTGGTAGCCAGTTTTTAATGTGTTTCCTGAAGGGCCGATAGGGGAGCGCTTGCAAAGTACCGGCGGCGGAAGTTTTCCTCAGCGATCGCTCCCCTAAAGGCCTCTAGTGCTGCTGTTGTAGCCGGAGAAGGTTTTATCTGGGGCGGCCATTGGCATCGGAACTTGTCCCCAGTGTTCTCCACTTTAACCCCTAGGGTTGCCAGCGCCCTGAGAGCATAGCGCAATGTCATTGCCTCAATGTTAAGCTCTTGGCAAAGCGCCTCTCGCCGCAGCCACGTTCCCTGTTGACCAGCCTTTTGGCAACGTGTTAGGAATTCCTGCCAAACCGTGAGGGCATCCTGTTCCTTAGGGAGCGAGTAGGCCAAAATCAGGGGTTGCTGCTCCTGTTTAGCCCGTTGAATCCATTGTCGCCAGTTTTCCCGTGAGGTTGGGCAGGTGTCCACGCACAAGCCAGTCTCAGTCACCCCACCGGGGCAATTGCGGCCATCAATGAGGGCCTGAAAACGAGCAGTTTCAATGATACTGGTGCGACTGGGGCGCAGATCTTGAATGACAGCTGATAGGGAGCTTTGCCACTGCTGTAGTTCAATCACTAGATCACAGGCTCCCTTGGGACAATCCCCGATTTGATGATCCCACCACTTGGCGGGAAAGGTTTGCTTTGCTTGGGGATCGAGGAGCATCATGGAAACATACCGCCTTGTGGGGTCATTTTTGACTTTGTTCTCCTGCACTTCGGTGAGTTCTACATGGCGCACAAGTAAGCGGGGGAAGGGATGGTGGGTTGAATCAAAGGGAGCAAGTATTTCTATTTCTTTGAAGAGGGCATCGTTCAATTGCTTTAGAGTGACTTCCAAATCAATCCTCAACGGTTGCGGTGCCGCAGTTGCCGTCCCCTCCTGCTGGCCTAAGAATTGGTTGAGGGCTGCTTCCAAAAGGGAAATGTGCTCCATCTTGAGTCTAAAGCCTGCTGCATAGGGATGCCCGCCGAATCCCTCCAATAAATGCCGTTGACAACGCAGTGCCTCATAAAGATCCACCATGCCATCGGAACGGGCTGAACCGGCGGCCATTCCCGTAGCGGCATTGGTCTGTAGCAAAATGGCGGGACGGCCATAGGTTTTTACCATCTCGCTTGCCACTAGGCCCAATAGGCTCAAGGACCAATTCTCATCAGTCAGTAGGATCACCCGTGTGACCGAGAGATCCAGCTGAGCTACTTTGGCATGGGCAACCTGAGCGATCTGTTTTTGACGCTGTTTCCGCTCGCTATTCATCTTGTCAATCTTGCGAGCCAACTGCCTAGCTTCTTCTTTGTCTGGCGTGGTCAAGAGTTGCACCAGTGGCCCCACATCCCCATGGATACGACTCACGGCATTAAGGCGGGGGGCCAGCGCAAAACTAATATCCCGTTGCCGAGCCGTATTCTGGGACACTTGCCCCAAAAGGGCGGCAATGCCCGGTCGCAGGGCCTGACTCTGGCCTAGTTTTTCCAGACCTCGCTGGGCAAGATAGCGGCACTCTCCTCGCAATTCAACTAAATCAGCAATCAGACCAATGGCCACCAGATCAAGGAGATTCTCGAGGGGATACCCCTGGGTTTTCTCTGGCCATCTGGCATAGACGGCTTCCAAAAATTTGTAGGCGACGCCAACTCCCGATAAGTGATGTAGGGGATGATTCGGGGACAACTGCCGCGGATTGATCAGCGCCACAGCCCCCAAGGGAGTGGGTTCAAGGGCATGGTGATCGGTCACAATCACGTCTATCCCCAGCGTTTGGGCAAAGGCAATTTCAGCAGCATTGGTGCAGCCAGTATCACAGGTGATGATCAGGGAGACCCCCTTTTCGTTCAGCTTTTCAAGGCCATGGCGCGAGAGGCCATGGGAGTCGCACTGGCGATTGGGAATATAAAAATCCACCAATTGCGTTCCCAAAAGGGGTTTTAGTCCTTCCCAGAGGACGGCGGTGGCCGTTACCCCGTCGGTGTCAAAGTCTCCCCAAATGGCCACCTTTTCCTGTTGATCGAGTGCCTGTTGCAAACGCCCGAGGGCAGCAGGCATGTCTGGAAACTCTAGGGGGGAGGCTGACTCGTAGTGGCGCCAATCTAAGAAGGGGGGCACTTGCTGAAGAGCATCGCGGTAGCCCCGCTGCCAAAGTAACTGAGCCGTAATGGCGCCTGCATCGGGATGGAGCCACTTAACTGCCTCGATGAAGTTGGGGGGGGCGGGGTCAGCAGAATAGACTTGCCAGGGACGCTGCATGGCGGTGAATTGCTCAGGGAAGGCTGCGAAGATTCTTTGATCATAGCGATCGCCCGCCCAGACTGGCGAAATGAGCTCCTAGGCGAGAAACCTGGTACTCTCCCTGAGTGGCAGCAGGGGGTACCCCCTATAGTGGCAATATAACAATTAGGACGGAGAGAGAGGGATTCGAACCCTCGGTGAGTTGCCCCACACAGCATTTCCAGTGCTGCGCCTTCGACCACTCGGCCATCTCTCCAAGTTTAGGCAGTTCTACTATCCTATCAGAAGTCCTGTGTCTCTGCTGCATCCAATTGCCCAAGCGAGTTTTGCCATCATCGATCGCGAGATCGGGCCTCATTCTTTTGACCCCCCTAGCTATGCGATTTTGCGGCGGATTATCCACAGCACGGCCGATTTTGAGTTTAAGAACCTCCTGGAGATTTCGCCGGGGGCGATCGCCCACCTCACTCAAGCCCTGCGCTCAGGTGTGCCGATTATTACGGATGTGGCCATGGTCAGTGTTGGCATTCAAACGATGGTCAGCCGCACCTTCCAAAACCCAATCATTACCGCCCTTGACGCTGGCAGCCCCACCGCCCCTGGTCAAACCCGCAGCGCAGCAGGGATGCTCCGCGCTTGGCAACAGTGGCCCCACGGTCTGTTTGTGATTGGGAATGCACCAACGGCCCTCCTGGCCCTGTGCGATCGCCTGCAACAAACCCATGTGCCTCCGGCAGGGGTTATTGGCGTCCCCGTTGGCTTTGTCAATGTCCTGGAGTCAAAAGCTGCCCTTGCCCAACTACCCGTGCCCCAAATTCGCATTGCCGGTCGCAAGGGGGGATCGCCTGTGGCAGCGGCGATTGTCAATGCCCTACTGGAGTTGGCCGATAGCGAGGCGCCAGCGTGACTCCGATTCATGTGGTGGGCATTGGCCTAGAGGGTCTCCAAGGGTTGGCAGCCACTGTGCAGCAGATTCTTCATTCCGCCACCCTCTTGGTGGGGAGCGATCGCCATCTGCAATTGATTCCCGAAGGGGACACCCCCCGCCTCTCCCTAGGGAACTTTAATGCCAGTCTCAAGGCGATTCAAAACCACTTGGACACCACACCCAACCCCCAAGTGGTCATTCTCACCAGTGGTGATCCGCTGTTCTATGGATTGGGACGCTGGCTCCTTGAAGTCTTTACCCCGGATCAGTTAACGTTTCATCCCCACCTCAGTGCGGTGCAATTGGCCTTTAGTCGTCTCAAGCTCCCTTGGCAGGATGCAGTAATCTACAGTGCCCATGGGCGGGATCTAGCGGGATTGGTGCCCCTGTTGCAGCGGGGGGTAGAGAAAATTGCCATCTATACCGATGGCGAGGCCAATATTGCTGCCATTAGCCGTCTATACCAAGCATTGCAGGTGCCTGTGGCCTATCGGGCGTGGGTTTGTCAGGCCCTTGGTAGCGCCGAGGAAGCCATTCTGCCCTGGGACTTGGCCCAACCGGTGACGGGGCTGCCGCCAGTACATCCCTTGAATTTGGTGGTGCTCCTGCGTCAACCCCAGCGCCTACCCCCTAGGGAACAGCCCATTCTTGGCCTAGGGGATGATCAGTTTTTCACCTTTGAGGATCGCCCTAGCCTGATGACGAAGCGGGAAGTGCGGGTACTGGTTTTGGCGGAACTGGCCCTCACCGGCACTGTAGAAATTGTTTGGGATATTGGTGCCGGCACTGGCAGTGTGGCCGTGGAAATCGCCCGCCTTGCCCCCCAAGCCACCGTCTATGCGATTGAGAAAACAGCTATTGGCTTTCAACTGATTGAGCGCAACCGCAAGGCTTTTGGTTTGACCAACCTCATCCCGCTCCAAGGGACAGCCCCCCAGTGTCTCAGGGATTTACCGCCGCCGAATCGGGTGTTTATTGGCGGCAGTGGTGCTCAGTTACTGGCCAATCTCGACTATTGTTGGTGCCACTTGAAAGCTGGCGGCCGGCTAGTGCTGGCGATCGCTACCCTCGAACACCAAGGCCAAGTTCTCCGCTGGTGTCAGACCCATCAAATCAACCCGCAAGTGCTACAGGTGCAACTCAGCCGTTCCGTTCCCCTGGGTCAAGGCCACCGCCTCCACCCCCTGAATCCGGTTACCCTAATTACCCTGCCTCAGGGATAGAAGTAGCCATCGGGGTAGATAGTGGTGCGATCGCACACCGCCACCGACAAATCGACACCCGTTGCCCGAAAAAAATTACATCCCTGTACCTGTGCTTCCGTTAAATCCGCCTGCTCTAAATTGGCCTGTTGCAGGTTTGCCCCTTGGAGATTTGCTTGGCGCAAATTGGCATAGCGCAGATCCGCCCCCCGAAGATTGGCCCCCCGCAGGTTTGCCCGCTCCAAATTGGCCGTGCGTAGATTGGCCCGCACAAGGCTCGCCCCCTCGAAATCCGCTGCAGCGAGGTTGGCTTGGTACAACTCAGCATCTCCCAACTCACTATGGCGCAAATTAGCAGCAGTTGCCTGAATTCGATTTAACTGGCAATAGGGCAAGTAGGCATTCGCCAGTGTACTCTCGCTAAAATCAGCATCACTGAGGTTGGTGTCAAAGAGACTCAAACCCGTTAGATCGCTGCCGCGAAAATTCCGTTCGCCTGCTGCATAGGCTTGGAGTAGCTCCTCCGCGTTGAATTTCGCCATAATGGTAAAAGAGTATTTCACAGTCTTAGGTATTTCTACTTAGGCTTTTTTGACTGTAGGGGAATTTATTGACGAAGTTACATTACTTAATGGTTTCTTAACTTGGTGAGGCACCACCATGGGGTTTCAACAACTTTCTTTGGCACAGCATTACCACGAACGCACCAAGTACGCCCCTGAGACCTTAGCCCAACAAGCTGCCCCCCTGGATTGGAGCCGTCAACCGAGTCCCTTCAAAACCTATCCCCTGGGCTCCGTCTTTTCCCTGAAGTCGTTCCTAGAGCCAGCGAAGGGGTCGGCTCACCCCTACTGGCAGCGACTCTCCCGCTTGTTGTACTGCACCTATGGCATTACTGGGGTGGTTCCCTATCCCGATCAGCCCTTTTATATGCGGGCAGCACCCTCTGCGGGAGGGCTATATCCAGCGGAGATCTATGTTCTCACTCGCAACGATACTGCTATTCCCGCTGGCATTTATAACTATCAAGTAAAAGATCATGCCCTTGTGCAGGTGTGGCAAAGCTATTGTTGGTCAGCCCTACAGGCGGCTTGTCTTTGGCATCCAGCCCTAGAAAGGACGCACATTGCTCTGGTGGTCACAGCCGTCTTTTACCGTTCCGCTTGGCGTTATGGCGATCGCGCCTATCGCCGCATTTGTCTTGACATTGGGCACCTCTTGGGGAATGTGGAACTGGCCGCCAATATCCATGATTTTCGTGCCCACTTTATTGGTGGTTTTGTGGATGCCCAGATGAATGAACTGCTTTACCTTGATCCAGAGCAGGAGGGGGTCTTGGCGGTGGTTGCCCTGGCCAATTTGCTGGCAGTGGACGAAAACTTATCCCCGTTTCCCTCTGTGTTACCCTCTGCTACCTGCTATGACTATGGGGCGATCGCCAGTGGCGAGTTGCTCAGAGCCTGCCATCGTGCCAGTGCCCTCACAAGTAGTGAGATAATCTACGGCATGCAGACACCCAGCCCCAGGGCCAAGGCGCCTCCCGAACCCCCTGCAAGTAAGTACAACTTTCCCTTTGGGCTGCGGGTCAGTCTCAGCAAAACCATCATTCACTGGGAGACCAATCTAGCCGCTCTGCAGCAAACCATTCTCCAGCGGCGTTCCACCCGTCAGTACAGTGGCCAAGGGATTGAGGTGGATCAATTGGCTGCCCTGCTCACCTTTGCCTACCATCCGCAAGACTACCGCGATCAAGGCCTAGACGAATGCCCCAGTTTCTTTGACCCAACCCTGGTGGAAACCTTTATTGCCGTGACGCGGGTCAGGGCGCTTGAGGAGGGCTGCTACTACTACGCTATAGCTGAGCATGAACTCCGCCAGATTCGCTTCAAGAACTTTCAGGAACCGTTGCACTTTCTCTGTCTCAATCAAGACCTCGGTCGCGATGCCGCAGTGGTGATTTTCCATACCGCCAATCTGGAGCGGGCGATCGCTCGCTATGGCGAACGCGCCTATCGCTACCTGCACATGGATGCCGGCCACCTCGGCCAGCGACTTAACTTAGCCGCTACCGCCTTGGGGCTAGGGGTGAGTGGCATCGGCGGCTTCTTTGATGATCAGGTCAACGATCTCCTCGGCATTCCCCCCGAAGAAGCCGTTCTCTACATCACCACTGTTGGCAAAGCCGCATGACCCTCACCACCCGTGGCCACTACAGTATCAAGGCTCTGTTGGACTTGAGTTTGTTGCCCAACTATGGGCCTGCCTCGGTGCGTACCATTGCTGAGCGGCAAAAGATTCCTGCCCCCTATCTAGAAAAACTCTTGATTGAATTGCGGCGTGCCGGCTTGGTGCGATCGCTGCGCGGCGTCTATGGGGGCTATCAACTCGCCCGTCCCCCAGCGACCATTTCCCTGCGGGATATCCTTACTGCTGTTGGTGAATCGCCAGCTCCCCTGTTTTTACACCCCCCTCAACCGGAAGATGGCACCGCCGATTGGGTAACCTTGAGTCTCTGGCAACGACTCCACCAAAAACTTCAGGAGGCCTTGGCCAGTATTTCCCTTGAGGATTTATACTTTGATGCCCGCAGTTGGCAAGCGGCCCAAGGGGATGGGGCAACATTTGTAATCTAGGGGTAATCTAGTGGTAACCTAGAGAATTTAGGCTCAGGGCATCCCGTTAAGATGGCAGACGCAGGATGCCAACGCCAAGCTACCCCAAAGCATCACTGATCGTTCGCGAACGTGGTTTGCCAAAACAGGCAGTCATTCTCAGTCCCGATCGCCAGTGGACCAGTGGCCCCCAGCTGGACTGTTGTATTCATCTCACAGATACCTATGTCTCGCGGTTGCATGCTGAGATCAACGCCTTTCTCTTTAGGGGGCAGCCCCTCTCCTTCATTAGTGATTCTCACAGCCGCAATGGCACGTTCCTGAATGGCCTGCCGCTTCAGCACAGGACTCTGCTTCACCATGAAGAGGTCATTGGTGTGGGCACTACCTATCCAGACATTTACCTATCCAGACATTTAAGGAAATCTCCCTCGATGAGTGCCCGGAATTGACTAAAGGTTCAACAGACCGTCTGCCTGGGGTCGGCGAGGGTTTGACAGCCACAGGGGATCAATTTTATGATGGAAAATTGTTGAGTTTGCACGGAACAGGTTTTCCAAGAGGCGCGCATCCCCTCACCTGCACGGCAAGGAGTTTTTTAATTTCTATGGCATACGCAATCATTGAGACCGGTGGCAAGCAACTGCGCGTTGAACCCGGGCGCTTTTACGATGTGGAGCGGCTCGCCATTGAGCCGGAGGGCACCATTGATCTTGAACAGGTGTTGCTGGTGCAAACCGATAGCCAAGTCCACGTGGGTCAACCCTACGTCAGTGGTGCGGTTGTCTCTGGTACGGTGATGGAGCATCGGCGCGGGCCGAAGGTGATTGTCTATAAAATGCGGCCGAAAAAGAAAACCCGCAGGAAAAAAGGCCACCGTCAAGAACTCACTCGCATCATGATCAATGAGATTCGTCTCAATGGTGAATCCCTAGGAGGTTAACATGGCACACAAGAAAGGAACAGGTAGTACCCGCAACGGTCGCGACTCAAATGCCCAGCGTTTGGGTGTCAAGCGCTTTGGCGGGGAAGTGGTCAAGGCCGGTCACATTCTGGTGCGGCAGCGGGGAACAAAATTCCACCCGGGCGCGAATGTGGGTCGTGGGGGTGATGATACCCTTTTTGCAATGATTGCCGGTGTCGTTACCTTTGAGCGCTATGGCAAAAATCGCAAGCGTGTGAGTGTCTATCCCCTAGCAGAGGCCTAAAACTGCCCTTCAACGTCAATACAATATCAATAAAGGTGCAAAAATGATGCCATTGGGTCAATCCTCGGGGTTGGCCTTTTTTTTGTCTCAGACAATCCCCTCCCTAGGGGCGTAGTGGCCCGAGTATTGTAAATTTCTATGAATAGCTTGCTTTAAGGTCGAGAAATTGTTAAATTAGATACAGAAATAAATCGTTCATCCCTCACAGGGCATCAGTAAACGCTTTTCAGACCGAGTTGAATTGTCAGCGTTGTACCTTTGCGAGGGACGGAAGTAGGGAAATCGATCCCGAAGGAACGCGCCTCAATCAGTCCACCTTGTAATAAAAATGGGGCGAAAACTATGACGACTCTGACCTATCGCGGCGTTCAATACAACTACGTTCCTCCAGCGATCAACACCCAAGCAACGGATGTCGTGGCCAAGTATCGCGGTAGCACCTATCGGGTGGCTGCGGTGACAAATCCGCCGGAAGAATCCTTAAAAATCATGACCTATCGCGGCGCCAAGTATCAAAAAGGCAAACCGCCCGCCGGTGTTCCCGCTGCTCGCTTGGCTGATAATGTGGCCTCGGTGCCCATGACAGCAACAGTTAACGAAATGGCTCGCTCCTTGGCGATGGCCCATCATGTGATGATTAAAAGCCGTGAACAAACCCTCCTTGCCCGAATGGCGACAGCGATCGGCATGCCCCTGAGTGCTGCCCACTACTGGCAGCACATTCAGGGCAAAGTGAATCCCGCTTTGGCGGCCACCTACGATCGCTCCCCTGTGGCGCTGAGCTAAGACAGAAAGGACGGAATGAGAAGGGATGGCAGTGCTGAGTTGAGTCTGTAGGCAAACAGCAAGGGAGCCAGGTCATCCTGGGCTCCCTTTTGGTGGGGTAGTTGGGCCATTAGCCCCGCCGATCCCAAGGCCCCCAGATTGCAAAGGTCATCCCCGGATGGTAAAGATTCACAAACAGGGTTTGGCCATCGGGGGAGAAGCAAACCCCCGCTAGTTCCTGATCATTGAGGGCATTGCGAGCAAGGGTGTACACTTCGCCGGTGGGCGTGATGCCAACCAGACGGTTCACTGAATCGTTGCCATCTTCGCAGCAAATGAGATCTCCCCAAGGTGCCATCGTCAAGTTATCGGGGTAATCCAGAACTGCCTTGCCGGGGGACTCCACAAATAGCTCAAGGGTGCCCCCCGCCGTTGGGGTGCTGCCGGGGCGATATCGCCAGATTTGACCTAAGCGCTTGTTACCGCCGCTGGTGGCAGTAAAGTAGAATTCGCCATTGTGGTAGCAGAGGCCTTCACCGCGCACAAATTGGGCTGCCCCTTTCTGATAACCTTCATAGCGCACTGTATCTTGGGGGGGGTCAGGTTCCGCAATATTCACCCATTCCACCTCGAAGGGCTGGCGTAGGGGAAAACCCTGACCCGTCTTAGCTTTCGGGTAGCGTTTGATTTTCAACGCCTGGAGTTGACCGCCGGCGGCAAGGTTGGTGGGCTTTTTGGGAATAAAGCGATAGAAGAGACCATCCCCGCGATCCTCTGTTTGATAGATGATATGTGTTTTTGGATCGATGGCGATCGCCTCATGTTGAAAGCGCCCCATTGCCTTCAGGGGAACTGGCGTCACTGGTCCCTGGGCACTGATGGGCACTTCAAAGTTATAGCCATGGGGTTTTTGCACGGGGCCTCCGTTGGCGGGATGTTCAGGGGTGGAAATCGTTTCTTCGCAGCTAATCCAACTGCGCCAGAGGGTTTTGCCACCGCCGCAATTGCGGGAGGTGCCGGCCAAGGAAACGTAATGCTTGAGGAGCTGGCGATCTTTGCTGACCACAAGGGTGGTTGTGCCGCCGCGGGCAAGGGGGTCGTACATCTTGTCCTTGGGAACTACTACCCCTTGAAAGACCGGGGACAGTCCAGGAGTGATCTCATGGTTACGTACCAGGATGGTTGTGCCATCAGGGCCAGCAAAGGCGGCCATGCCATCATGGCAGGTGGGCACAGGGGTGCCATCACTGAGGCGATCGCCCAGCTTTGAGAACACTCGATACTGAAACCCGGCTGGCAAATCCAACAGGCCCCTGGGATCCTTGACCAGAGGGCCAAAGCCACGACCTGTCACTGATTGGCCGCGGGCGGCCCGTTGATACAAAAGCTGCAGCCCTTGGGGCAGCAGCGCTGCCCCCATACCGGCGGCTGCCAGGGTGAGGAAGCGACGACGTTGCAAACCCATAAAAAAACACCGAAACGGCACAACTAATGGCTAAAAGCCAACCCGTATTGTTTTACTGCAAGTTAGGAAGTTATTCAAGAGCGTTTTGTTGCCGACAGGCGATGGATTGCTAAAATAAATTCATAACGAGTTTGGATAAGCCAATGCGAGTTTTGGATTTGCCTCTCAAGGCCATTCGTCGTCCCCTGATTCGGCAAACGGATCCAGCCAAAGTTGAAGCGCTGATGGCCTCCATTGCTGAAATTGGCCAGCAGGAACCCATTGATGTCCTTGAGGTGGAAGGGCAGTACTATGGCTTTTCGGGGTGTCATCGCTATGAAGCCTGCCAACGTCTGGGACTGCCCACGATCCGGGCACGGGTTCGCCGGGCGCCCCGTTCCGTCCTGAATCTGCACCTTGCCTAGGCGTCTTGTCAGATTGGCCCCAGTGTGGGATTCTAGCCAATTAGCCCCTCTAGGACAGCGATCGTGACCGGTGTACGCCTTGAACAACTGACCAAGGTCTATCGCGACCCCCAGCGCGGGAATGATGTCATGGTTCTGCGAGGGATTGATCTAAGTGTGGGTGGGGGCGAGTTTTTGGTGCTAGTGGGTCCTTCGGGGTGTGGCAAGAGTACTTTGCTGCGGCTCATTGCGGGTTTAGACGAACCAACCACGGGCAGGATTTGGGTGGGCGATCGCCTGGTCAATGGTTTACCCCCCAAAGCACGAGACATTGCCATGGTCTTTCAAAGCTATGCCCTCTATCCCCATCTCACCGTTTATGACAACTTGGCCTTTGGTTTGCGCCGCAACTCACAGATAAAGGGGGTGTTACCCGCTCCCATTGAAGCCACCTTAACGCGCTGGACGCGATCGCTCCCCAAGGGGATGCAACTTTCTTTTCCCCGCGAACGGGCCATTCACCAGCGGGTGAAGCAGATTGCACAGCTGTTGCAAATTGAGCACTTGCTCTATCGCTATCCCAAACAACTCTCCGGCGGTCAGAAACAGCGGGTTGCCCTCGGACGAGCCATGGCCCGCAATCCCCAGGTTTTTTTGATGGATGAACCCCTGTCTAACCTAGATGCCAAGCTGCGCACCGAGACCCGCGCCCAAATTGTCCAACTTCAGCGGCAATTGGGCACCACGACCATTTATGTGACCCATGATCAAACGGAAGCGATGACCATGGGCGATCGCATTGTGGTCCTGCACCAAGGCCAAATTCAACAAATTGCCACGCCCCTCGACCTGTATCAACGTCCTGCCAATCGCTTTGTGGCCGAGTTTATTGGCTCACCGCCGATGAATTTTTTAGCCGTGACCCTCAGCCAAGGGAAGATTCAGCACGCCAATTGGCAGTTGTCCCTGAGCCAGCCCTTGCCCTGGGCCTCAAAAGCATGGCTGGGGATTCGTCCAGAGCATTTCCTGTTGGCCACTGCTGAAGAGAAGGATACACTGGCAGCTCAGGTGGATCTGGTGGAGGCCCTTGGCCATGAAACGGGCTTGACGGTTCACCTCACGGCAACCGGAGAGACGTTGCGGGTGCGCTTGCCGGGGCAACAGCCCATTCGGCGGGGCGATCGCCTGTATTTGCGCCCTGATCCGCAGCATCTCCACTTTTTTGACGATCACACTGGGCAGCGACTAGAAGGATGAGCCAGCGTCTGCAAGAGCGCCTTGCGATGGTCGGCATTACCCGCAAGAGTCAACTGCACCGCAAAGGATTTACCCGACAGCAAGCCAATGCCATTTGGTTCGGCAACCTGCACCGACTGCGCCTTGAAACCCTCGAACACCTGGCCCACGTTCTGGGGCTGACGCCGTTGGAGTTGTTTCAGTGGCTCTATGGCGAATCCCCTGCTGAGGCGGCGCTCCAACACCAAGCCCTACAAATCCTTGAACCGTTTCTGCGCTTCTGGCCCACTGCCGCCGCTGCTGCCCGACAAAACCCCACCGCCCCTGCCCAGCGAATTTTGCCCCTAGTGCAGCCGGTGTTTCAACTCTTAGAGCAGTGGGGGGTTAGGTTGATTGGTGAAGTTGGGGCCTGTGTTCCCTTTGATCCGCACCAGCACCAGAGCGATCGCGCCCCCTTAGCGGCAGGAACACCTGTGTGCATTACCCATGCGGGGTATTGGTGGGGCGATCGCCTGCTCTTTCGGGCAGTGGTGACGCCAGTAGATATTCCTGAACAATCTGCCCCGCCAGCACATGCTCCTGAATGACCCGCTCAATCACTGCGGGCGTTGCCGAGTGATACCACACACCATCGGGATAGACCACTAAAATCGGCCCCTGTTGGCACACCCGCAGGCAATTGGCCCTGGTGCGAAAAATACAGCCCTCTGGGCGCGGTTGATCCAAGCCTAATTCCTTGAGGCGCTTTTTCAAATATTCCCATGCTTCTAAACCCACTGCCTTGTCACAACACAGGGGTTTGGTTTGGTCGGCACAGAGGAATAGATGCTGCTTAATGTGGCCAATCCCCAAGGCTGCTACTTGCTGTTCTAAGGAAGGAGATGTCATAGTTGGTCTTTCCTACTCTGCAATAAGGGTTTCCGGTGTTGGCAGCACCATTGAGGACGTCGGAGAAGACTGGCGGCGGTTCCATTCAATCTCCGGCATTTCCTCAAATGCTCGCCGCAAGGAGGCCTCCCAAAACTGCCGCACCTTTACCAAAAAAGGATCACCCAAAACAAATTCGGCGCGGTGACAGATTTCAAAGCTATCGGTGCGGTACATGATCAGGTCAAGGGGGGGGCCGACGGAGATATTGGATTTCATCGTTGAATCAAGGGAGAGCAGGGCATATTTTGCCGCCGCATCTACCGGCGTATCGAAGCGCAACGTGCGGTCTAAAATCGGCTTGCCATATTTTGTTTCACCAATCTGGAGAAAGGGAGTTTCCGGCGTCGCTTGCAGAAAATTGCCTTGACTGTAGATTAGGTAGAGGTAGGGTTCCTCGCCACGAATTTGCCCCCCCACCAGAAATGTGCATTGGTAGTCAATGTTATCCTTAGCTAACCAGGGCCGATGACTATCGGTGACCTCCCGCAGCTTACTACCGATATAGCGGGCCACCTCGTACATATTGGGCAACGTGTTGAGACTGCGCTCCAACTGCCCCTTGAGATCGCGGCGAATCAGGGTGAGAACTTCCTGAGTAATGGAAAGGTTACCAGCGGTACAAATCACAATCACCCGCTCCCCCGGCACCGAAAAATCAAAGAGCTTCTGATAGGTGGAAATATAGTCTACTCCCGCATTGGTGCGAGAGTCTGCCGCCATCACCAGACCCGATGTGGTGAGAATTCCCAAGCAATATGTCATCTTGCCGATGCTCCGCCAATAACCAAGCACTATAGAGCATATAGAGGATTTGTGGCGATCGCTAGGGACACTGAGCCTTGGAAATGAATTGGGTTATTCGCTAGGGTAGGGTTTGGTGTCACAGCGAGGTTGGCAGCGATGTCAACTATTTTAGAAACCCTTGCCCTCATCCTCCTGCTGGGATTCTTTGCTGGTCAGTTGGCGCGGCGACTGGGGGCACCTGCCTTGATCGGCATGATTCTTGTGGGGATTGTCCTCGGGCCTGGGGCTTTGAATCTGTTGCAAGCCGACGTCCTAGGGGCAGCCCCCACCTTTCGTGCCGTTGCGGTGATGGTGATTTTGATGAAGGCGGGACTGGGCTTGGATCGCCAGAAATTGGCCCAACAGGGCACTGTGGCTCTACGCCTTGGGGTGTTACCCGCCTTGTGTGAAATGGCAGTTGTGGCAGGGGTGGCCATGCTTTTACTGGGATTTAATTTGCGACAGGGGCTATTGTTGGGGGCGATCGTGGCACCGGAGTCCCCCGCGGTCATTGTGCCGGGGATGCTACGGCTAAAAAGTTTGGGCTGGGGCGTGGACAAGGGGATTAGCGATGCCATTCTCTCAGGCAGTGCCATTTCCGATGTGGTGGTGCTACTGCTTTTCAGTTTACTCATGGGGGTTGACCATGGCGGGGGATTCCTAGGCGGCTTGCCGCCCGCCTTGGCAGTGGGTGTGCAGGCGCTCCTTGAAATTGGGGGTGGCTTGATTGTGGGCTATGGCTTGGCCTGGGCGCTGGTCTTTTTGTTGGTCAAGCAAAACTGGAGTCAAAATCGGGTGCAAACAACCCTCGGGGCAGCAGCAGTGGCCTTGGGGGCAGTGGGCTTGGCCGATCGCCTGCCCCTGTTTTCCGGCTACCTTGCGGTCATGAGTGCGGGCTTCTTTTTGATTGAGATGGATGCGCCCCTAGGGCGGCAATTACGGGGGGGATTTGACGTGCTGTGGCAGGGGGCAGAGATTTTTCTCTTTGTGCTGTTGGGTGCCAGTGTCCAGTTAGGGGTGTTGCAACGTTCCCTCGGTGTGGGTTTAGTCATTTTGGCGGTGGGTACCTTGATGGGGCGGGGCATTGGTTGGTATCTTTCCACCCTTGGCAGTAATTGGACCCTCTCAGAACGCCTCTTTTTGCTGGCGGGGAATTCAGCCAAGGCAACTGTACAAGCGGCCATTGGTGCTCTGCCTTTGTCTGCTGGGGTGCCTGGGGGGGAAACGATGCTAGCGATCGCGGTTCTGGCGATCGTGATTACGGCTCCCGTTGGGGCATGGGCAATTCCCACCTTTGCGCCAAAACTCCTGCAAAAGGGCGAGGTGGATGCCACCAAAGTCCTGCTGCAACCCCGGGTTGTTCTTTTAGCACCGGTGGATACCTCCAGTGTCACCCCCTATGTTCTGCAAAAGACGGCGGAATTAGCGCGCCGTGCTGATGCGCAAGTCATTGTGCTCCATGTGCAGGACGTACCTGACCCCAAAGCGGTGGCCACCCTCGAAGCCCAAATTAAGCAGTACCTTGCAGATATTCGCTATCGTTTCATTATGACGGCTGGCCCCATTACCGAAGCCATTTTGAGTACCGCCGCCCTGTACAACGTGACTGAAATCATTCTTGGCAAACATGGTCAAAACCATAGTCAAAAGGGTTTCAAGCGTGTCTTCATGGGGTCTGTGTGTCAGACTATTCTTGAGAGTTCAACTCGACCGGTATTGATTGTGGAGGAGCCCCGCTTGTGACGTCGATTCATCCTCGGTTGCGCCCCGCCTTGGCCGTCAGTCTTGGAGCCATCCCCGGTGCCTTGAGTCGCTTCTTACTGGCGGTCTATTTGGAACCCTATCTTGTGGGTAATGTGCCCTTTGCCACGTTGATTGTAAATGTCACTGGCTGCTTTTTGCTGGGGGTGATTGCCCCCCTCGCCTTTGCCCGCACGTTTGTCGTGCACCCCGATTTGCGCTTGCTATTGACAACGGGATTGATTGGTTCCTATACAACCTTTTCATCCTACGAGTTGGATAACGACAAGCTCTTGGGTATCCGGGATATGGCAGCCGAGGGGTTTTACTGGCTCGGCAGTACGGGGCTGGGATTGCTGGCTTTGGAGTTGGGCAGCCGCTTAGTGCTGTGGGGATTAGCCTCTTGGGAGAAGTGGGATGATCTCACCTGAAGGACTGGTGGCGATCGCCCTCGGAGCTGTGCCCGGAGCGTTGACACGGTACTACGTCGGTCTATGGAGCGATCGCCGCTTTGGCACCCTGGTCTTTGGCACCCTGAGTGTGAACCTGATGGGGGCCTTTCTCATGGGCTTTTTGAGCCATGCTGTAACCCGCTGGGGGGCGCCGCTGTGGCTCAGCTATGGCCTCACCGTTGGTTTTTTGGGGTCTTTGACCACCTTTTCCACGTTTATCCTAGAGGTATCCAACCTGCGTCGCCAAGGCTATCCTCGGCTTGCGTGGCTCTATTGGCTCAGCACGCCTATCCTAGGGTTTCTTTGTGTGGAAGGCGGAATTGCTCTCTCCCGTTGGGTTTAGGTCAAGGGCTAGCCGCCCATACAGGCTAGTAGTTTCGCCTCCTCCTCCTTAGAAATGAGACGGCCTTGGTCTTCGTAGTCAGGAATTTGATCAAAGTAGAGGTAGCGATAGAGATCCGCTGCAAAGGGATTAATTTTCCGCGTCACAATGTCTAGGTACTCTTCGCGGGTAGGAATGCGCCCCAGCAGGGCACAGACTGCCGCCAGCTCTGCGGATCCCAGATAGACCCGCGCCCCTTTGCCCATGCGGTTATTGAAGTTCCGTGTGGAGGTGGAAAAAACCGTCGTGTTATCAGCAACGCGGGCTTGGTTACCCATACACAGAGAGCAGCCCGGCATCTCCAGGCGTGCTCCAGCAGCGGCAAAAATACTATAGTAGCCCTCCTCGCGCAACTGCTGCTCGTCCATGCGGGTAGGTGGCGCAATCCAGAGGCGAACCTGCACCGCTCCTTCCCCTTCCAGCACCTTGGCAGCGGCACGGTAGTGGCCAATATTGGTCATACAGGAGCCAATAAAGACCTCCTGCACCGGATCACCTGCACATTCCGAGAGAGTTTTGATATTGTCAGGATCGTTGGGGGCAGCCACAAGGGGTTCCTTGATCTGATCGAGATCCACCTCTATCACATCGGCATACTCAGCATCGGCATCGGCAGCGAGAAGACGGGGATTGGCCAGCCAGGCCTCCATTTTTTTCACCCGCCGCAGGATCGTCCGCGCATCGCCATAGCCCCGAGCCACCATGTTTTTCAAAAGGGTGATATTGGAGCGCAGGTAGGTGGCCACTGTCTCTTTGCTCAGTTGAATTGTGCAGCCGGCCGCCGATCGCTCCGCCGTGGCATCCGTCAGTTCAAAGGCCTGCTCCAGTTGCAAGTCGGGCAGTCCCTCCATTTCAATAATGCGTCCTGAAAAGACGTTTTTCTTGTTTTCCTGAGCAACGGTCAGCTTGCCCTGCTGAATGGCCACATAGGGAATGGCGTTGACAATGTCCCGCAGCGTCACCCCCGGTTGTAAGGAACCTTTGAAGCGCACTAGCACCGACTCCGGCATATCCAAAGGCATCACCCCCAAGGCCGCCGCAAAGGCCACTAGGCCAGAGCCGGCAGGGAAGGAAATGCCCAAGGGAAACCGCGTGTGGGAATCGCCCCCCGTGCCCACGGTATCGGGCAGCAGCATGCGATTGAGCCACGAGTGAATAATGCCATCCCCTGGTCGCAGCGAGATGCCGCCCCGCGAGGTGATAAAGTCCGGCAGTTCCTTGTGGGTTTTAATGTCAACGGGCTTTGGATAGGCCGCCGTATGACAGAAACTTTGCAACACCAAGTCCGCACCAAAGCCGAGGCAGGCCAATTCCTTGAGCTCATCGCGGGTCATGGGGCCCGTTGTATCCTGCGAGCCAACCGTTGTCATCACCGGTTCGCAGTAGGTGCCGGGGCGGACCCCAGGGAGGCCGCAGGCTTTACCGACAATCTTTTGCGCCAGGGTATAGCCTTTGTTGCTTTCAATGGGAGGCTTGGGACGGGTAAAGAGGGGACTGGGGTCGAGGCCAAGGGCTGCCCGTGCTTTGTCGGTGAGGGTACGCCCAATGAGCAGTGGAATGCGCCCACCCGCTCGCACTTCATCCAAGAGGGTATCGGGCTTGAGGGTAAACCGGCTGATCACTTCCCCCGCTTCATTAGTAATTTCACCGCGGTAGGGGTAAATCGTGATCACATCCCCCAGGTTCATTGGGGTGACATCGCACTCGATGGGCAGCGCGCCCGAGTCCTCCATTGTGTTGAAGAAAATGGGGGCAATTTTGCCGCCAAGGCAGACACCCCCGGTGCGCTTATTGGGGACGTAGGGAATGTCCCGGCCAATGTGCCAAATCAGCGAGTTGGTGGCGGACTTGCGGGAGGAACCGGTGCCGACAACGTCCCCCACATAGGCGAGGGGATAGCCCTTTTGCTTCAGTTCGGCAATGATTTGCAGTGCCCCCGGCAAGCGGCTTTCCAGCATTACCGTGGCGTGCAGGGGAATATCAGGGCGAGTGGTGGCATGGGGAGCAGGGGAGAGATCATCGGTGTTGGTTTCACCCGCCACTTTGAAAACAGTGACGGTAATCGCCTCTGGAAGTGGCTCACGGCAGGTAAACCAGTCGCCATTGGCCCAGGATTCCATCACTTGGCGGGCGTAGGGATTCCCTTGGTGCATGAGGTCTTGGACATCGTGAAAGGCGTCATAGACCAGGAGGGTATGGCTCAGGGCAGTGGCCGCCGCACTGGCCAGTTCCGGGTCCTCGTGGCGCAGCAGGTCAATGAGGGATTGAACATTGTAGCCCCCCAGCATGGTCCCTAGGAGTTCCACCGCTGCAATCGGGGGGATGAGGGGGCTGCTGAGTTCCCCCTTGGCGATCGCCGTCAAAAAGCCCGCCTTAATATAGGCCGCTTCATCCACACCCGGGGGCACGCGATCCCGAATCAGGTGCAGCAGGTATTCCTCTTCCCCGGCAGGTGGGTGTTGTAGGAGATCACAGACGGCAGAGGTTTGTGCGGCGGTCAGGGGCAAGGGGGGAATTCCCAAAACAGCGCGCTCTTGGGTGTGCTGACGGTATTGACTCAGTACGGTGGTGTCCACGTTCTGTTGACCTTAATTCAAAAACTTCAAAGACTTCAAAAACTTCGACGGCGCAAAGAAAACGCCATTGAAGTGCGACTTCAGTTATGGCCTAGGATCACAGAAACCTATCCTGGGGCGATCGTATTGTTAATATCATTGTTTCATCACTGATATGACAGGGCTGATATTATTCATAATTGACAAACCCCAAGGGCTGGGAATCTTTAATTATCTAATTTTAATTAACCCCCATACAACCGAAACCCAATGACTATAGCAGTGTAACTAGCCACAAACTGCAAAAGACTTATTGGTTTCAGGAAAAAACGCGCATTGAGAAAAATAAAGAATACGGCTAACGCAAAGACCCCATATCCAAGGTACCGAATCTGATCACGACCTGAGGTAATCATGAGAATACCGACCAAGGACAAGAGAACGGTTGTACCTGCTCCAAGGGTGCCATGAAAGATAATATTCTGGGCAAGGAAATAAAGGCCGCCTAGAATACAGGCTAGACCTAGGAAGCGACGCATATTCCTTTGAAGCGACTGAGATTCTGCATATTAATCGTACATTATCGTACATTATACTGGCTTTGTTTTTAAGGACGTTTTTAGGGACAGGCCATCAACGCCAATCCCGCTCCAGCTCCTCGGCAACACGGCGGTAATCGGCTTGGGCCTCCTTGGCCTGTTTGCCCTTCCATTGGGTAATGGGCACCCCCTCTAGGGCAGCTCGTTCGTGGGCTTTGTAGGCGCGGATAAAGGCATGACAAGCCGCTACCCCCAACTGCAAGAGGGTATTTTGGGCCTCAAGGGCCTCATTGACACAGCGGGGATCAACGCGGGTGAGCAGGACGCGGTGGGGAACCTTAGACGGTTCCACCACTTGCTTGACGGTTTCAATAAGAGCGGCAAGATCAATGGGGGCAGGGGGGGTGGGCAGCACCAGATAGTCGGCAATGGGCACGACTGCCCCTAGGGCACTGGAGGCTAGGGCGGGGGGGGTATCCACCACAATTAAGTCATAGCCGGAGAGCTGGCGCACCTTGCTGAGGAGTTTGGGGTTGACCTCTTGAGCGAGATCAAAGCCTATGGGGCGGCCGCTGCGCTGAAACCACCAGGTGGCTGAGGCTTGGGGATCTGCATCCACCAATAGTACCTTGTACTGTTCGGCATAGGTGGCTGCCAGATTAATCGCCGTTGTGGTTTTGCCCACGCCGCCTTTGCCGTTGAGAATGGCCAGCAGCCGCGGTGACGCCAAGGCCTTGCCCTCCTAAAATTGCTGCAGAAAGCGCAGATCACTGGTGTAGAAGCGGCGAATGTCATCAATTTGATGCAGCACCATGGCAAACCGCTCTACGCCAAACCCGGCGGCAAAGCCTGTATAGATTTCTGGATCGTAGCCAACATTCTTGAGGACGGCGGGATCTACCATGCCACAACCCATCACCTCGAGCCAGCGTCCCTGCCACTGCACATCCACTTCCGCCGAAGGTTCGGTAAAGGGAAAATAGCTGGCACGAAAGCGAATGGGAACATCACCAAAGAGTTCAGCCAGAAACGTGGTGACGGTGCCCTTGAGGTCGGTAAAGGTCAGGCCCTCATCCACTGCCAAAATCTCAATCTGATGGAACACCGCCGCGTGGGTGGCATCTTCGGTGTCGCGGCGGTAACAGCGCCCAGGGGCAACAATGCGAATGGGGGGATCATTGAGTTCCATGTAGCGGATCTGGACCGAGGAGGTGTGGGTGCGCAGGAGATTGCCATCGGGCAGGTAAAAGGTGTCCTGCATGTCGCGCGCCGGGTGATCCGCCGGTGTATTTAGCGCCTCAAAGTTGTAGTAGTCGGTTTCCATTTCTGGGCCATTGGCAACGGTATAGCCAAGGCCGACAAAAATATCGAGGATGCGGTCAATGGTGCTATGGAGAGGATGAATGTGCCCTTGGGGACGATAGACCCCCGGCATGGTCACATCCAGGGTTTCAGCCGCCAGTTGAGCTGCAATTTTTTCGGCTTGGAGGGTTTCTCGGCGTGCCTCTAGGGCTTGGAGGAGTTTTTCCTTGAGGGTGTTGGCGAGGGTGCCGATGGCGGGGCGATCGCCGGCGGGCAATTTCCCCATGAGGGCCAGAATTTGTGAGAGTTCGCCTTTTTTGCCCAGATAGGCCACGCGCAGGTGCTCTAGGGCATCGAGGGTGCTGGCTTCGGCGATCGCCCCCAAGGCTTTGGCTTCTAAATCTTTGAGTTGTTGGCTGAGGCGATCGCGATCAGGAGGGGGGGTAGTCATGGCAAAATGCGGTTGCGGGATAGGCAACAATCAACGCGGTGTCTCAATCTATTCCCACAGGCTGGGAACAAGCCTTGATTATAACGCTCTGCCCGCAGTTGCGATCGCGATGGTTCTAGAATGCCGATTCCCAAACAAATGCGCCAGCTTCAAAACGCCGTTAGTTCTGTGAGTGTTAGTTCTGTCAGTCACTGGTTGGCCACTGCCCCCCAGGCCTTTCTCCGCTCACCCCAATTTTCCAGCCGCCGCGAGCAACGGCTGGCGATCGCTGCCTGTGGATTGTGGTTTTGGGCACAATTCCTCTATTTGCACTATTTATCCTCAAACCCTTGGCCGTGGCTAGAAAGTCTCGTGGAGTCTGCCGCTGTGGTCATCATTGGGGGGTTCCCAGTGCTGTGGTGGGCAAGCGGCACCCCGGATGTTGACCCTGGTGGGGATAAGGTGGCTCAACGGTGGCAGGGACGGTTGCTCCTGAGTCTGGGACTGTACATTGCCATTGGCTTGGCCCTGCCCCAGGCAAGCCGCTTTCCTTGGCACCGGACTCTCACGAACTTGATCTTCGCCAATCAGGGGGGGCTGAATGTGCTGATCTTTCTTGGCGGCGTCGGGGCAATGGTGCGTGTCCCTTTCCTCCTGCGGCAAAAGACCACACCGCCGCCGCTGTTGTGGGCTTGGATCAGTGGCGCCGCATTCTATTTGTTCTTTAGCCACACTGGGCTCATTTCCCCCGCCTTCCCCAAGGCGTACACTGAAGGATTCATCATTACGCCTATCTATCTGCTCCTATGCCTTTGGGGCGATTGGCAGCGGCGGCAGCCCCCACGGGCAACCTCCACCGGCTTGGGATGGCAGGAGATTCCCTTGATTGCCCTTTCGCTGTTTAGCCTCTACTGGTTTTCGAGGCCCTCCTTTCGGTTTGGCCCTTTTGTGGCGGTGCAGCTCTTTATTCTTGTGATTATTTTGGGCAGGGGGCGATCGCACTTTGGCTATAGCTTTGAACCCCGCTGGCGGGATGCCCGTTTACTGGCGGCACTGGTGTTGATGGCCTTGGTAACCCTGGTGCCCTTGGGCACGCTATTGGGCTTTTTGCCCTTGGATCAATTCAACTTTACCCCCTCGCCCCTGGCAGTGTTTGTCTATGTAACCCTTTTTGCAATGCGGGTGGGTATTTTTGAAGAGGTGATCTTCCGCAGTGGCTTGATGATTTTGGTGCGGGACCTGCTGCGGCACTATGGGGGCGATCGCCTGCCGCCGGTTGTTACCGCTTGGGGGGCGATTCTCATTTGTGCGCTCCTTTTTGGCGTTCTCCATATCGGGAACAAGCCCAATGCCGATATAGAACTGCCCCTCATTGCTTACCGCGGGGTTTATATGCTCATGGCAACCCTTGCCTCTATCTTTTACTGCTTGGCGTTTGCCTGTACACAGCGCCTCTGGGCAGGGGTTGTCCTCCATGGCTTAGTGGATGCGATCGCCGTCGTCTTTTTTGGTGCTGCCCTTGTTGCCCCCTTCTAGGGCACCACAATCACGGGCACCCCTAGTTGCACTTTCTCAAAAAGCTCTTCAATGTCGCGGTTGTACATGCGCACGCAACCGTGGGAAACCGCATGCCCAATGGAATCAGGATTGGGGGTACCATGCAACCCAACCCAATTGGTACCATCACTCCAAAAGCCAATCCAACGCCGTCCCAAGGGGTTTTGGGGATGTCCGCCGGCAATCACTCCCCCAGTAAAGGGATTTTTCCAAGCGGGATTGCGAATCATCTGGCGAACTTGAAATTGACCTACAGGGGTTTCCCACCCTGGGCGACCCACGGCCACTGGATAGCGGCGCAGGGGAGTGTCTCCTTGGTAGAGGGTCAATTGGCGCCGCGAGAGGTTGATTTCTAGGCGCAGGGGCGGAGTGGCGAGGGCAGAGGGCAAACAACCCCAAAACCTCAAACTCAGCAGTGCAACAACCAGTAGCGATCGCTGGCCAGCTTTGAGGAACCGTTGTTTTTTCATTGCTTCATCTACTCCGACCACCGTGATCTGGGCATGGGTGAATAGGTGAATAATAGATAGCTACGTGACGCCGGCAATTTTTTAGAACTTTTTTAGGACTTTCGATGACTGATCAGAGGACTGATCAAATCCTGCGCTATTTGCCCCTTGCCACCGGGGTTTTGGGGGGCACACTGCTGCTCATCAATCGCCTCTTAACCCCCATGCTCACCCCTTCCCAGGCCCGCGCCGATGTTGTGGGGGTCATCCTTGCAGCGGTCTTGATCTTAACAACGCTGATTTGGCAGCGGGTACAGCCCCGGCCTCCCCAGGCGGTGATCCTAGAGGGAGAGGAGGGATTTGAACTGGCGGCGGATCTCTCGCCAGAGTTGCAAACGGAACTGGCCTGGCTTTCCTACACCCTGTTGATGAATACGCCCACAAAGTCCATGGTCCTTTGGCGGGGCGATCGCCCCCTGCTGCGCCGCGGCATTCTTGGGCCCAAACCCATGACCCGCACCGGCGCCATTGTGCAGCGGGCCCTACAGACGCAACGCCCCATCTACTTAGTGGATTTGGCCCTTTACCCCGGCCGCATTGAGTTTGACTATTTACCCCCGAATACCCAAGGGGTGATCTGCCAGCCGGTGGATGCCCAAACCGTGATGATTTTGGGCAGCAATGCCCCCCGCAGCTATACCCAACAGGATGAGCGGTGGGTGGCAGCCCTGGGGGCAAAACTCGCTCAGGTGCTAGCACAACAGTACAATAAAGCCTAGAACGCTTGAAAGCGACTTTTGACACCGAAGACCGTTGATAAGGATTTCGATATTGACTATGACTGTTGCACCTTCTGTTACCACCGCTGTGCCCAGTGACTCCCGCCAACGGGTAGCCGCTTTTCTTAAGGATCTACAGGATCAGATTTGTCAGGCCCTAGAGGCCGCCGATGGTGCTGCCCAGTTTCAGGAAGACTGTTGGCAACGTCCTGAAGGGGGCGGCGGGCGATCGCGGGTGATGAAACAGGGTCAGCTTCTGGAGCAGGGGGGCGTGAATTTTTCGGAGGTGTGGGGAGAGCAGTTGCCGCCTTCGATCTTGGCGCAGCGTCCGGAGGCGGCAGGGTATGGCTTCTATGCCACCGGTACCTCGATGGTGCTCCATCCCCGCAATCCCTATGTGCCAACGGTGCATTTGAACTACCGCTATTTTGAAGCCGGGCCGGTGTGGTGGTTTGGCGGTGGCGCCGATTTAACCCCCTACTATCCCTTTGCTGAGGATGCCAAACATTTCCATCAGGTGCATCGGGCCGCCTGCGATCGCCACCACCGGGAATACTATCCCGTCTTTAAGCGCTGGTGTGATGAATACTTTTATCTGAAGCATCGCGGCGAAACCCGCGGCGTCGGCGGCATTTTCTTTGACTACCAAGATGGCAGCGATCGCGAGCTATACCGTGGCCCGCATCCCGATGGCGAAGCCGCCCGCTATAGCCAAGCTGTGGGAGCCATTGGCAGTCGTTCTTGGGAAGATCTCTTTGCCTTTGTGCAAAGCTGTGGCCAGGCCTTCCTCGAGGCCTACCTGCCCATTGTGGAGCGGCGGCGCCACCTGGAGTATGGCGATCGCGAGCGGCAATTCCAGCTCTATCGCCGCGGCCGCTATGTGGAATTCAACCTCGTCTATGACCGCGGCACCATCTTTGGCCTGCAAACCAATGGCCGCACCGAGTCCATTTTGATGTCGCTGCCCCCCTTGGTGCGCTGGGAATATGGCTATACCCCAGAACCCAACAGCCGCGAAGCGGAACTCTATACCACATTCCTCAAGCCCCAGGACTGGGTCAATTGGCCCCTCTAAAGCAACCCTAACCCACCCTCAATCCGCTCAATGCCGATGAATGCCCCTGTGTTTCGCCGTGTTCTTGCTCTCCTTGGCGATCTGCGCCTAGCCATTGTTCTGTTGCTGGTGATTGCGATCGCCAGCATCGCCGGCACCGTGATTGAGCAGGGGCAGCCCCTCAGCTTCTATCAAGCCAACTATCCCGAAGACCCCGCCCTCTTTGGCTTTCTAAGTTGGCGGGTACTGCTGGCACTGGGGTTGGATCAGGTGTATCACACCCCGTGGTATCTGACGCTGTTGGTGCTCTTTGGCGCCAGTTTGATGGCCTGTACCGTCACTCGTCAGGTCCCTACCCTAGCCACTGCCCAACGCTGGCAGTACTACCAAGAACCGCGTCAATTCACAAAGCTGGCCCTGAGCACCACCATTCCCCAAGGCTCCCTCAAGGCACTGGCCACTGCCCTGAGCGCAAAGGGCTACCGCGTTTGGCAAACCGACACCCAACTCTATGCCCGCAAGGGGTTGGTTGGTCGCATTGGTCCGATTGTGGTGCACGCCAGCCTGATCCTGATTCTCCTGGGGGGCATTTTGGGGGCCCTCACTGGCTTCATGGCCCAGGAGCTGGTGCCCAGTGGCGAAACCTTTCAGCTCCAGCACCTTGTGCAGGCAGGACCCTTCGCCCGCATTCCCCAGGACTGGTCAGTGAAGGTGAATCGCTTTTGGATTGATTACACCGATGCCGGCGACATTGATCAGTTCTACTCGGATCTCTCTGTTGTGGATGCTGCTGGCCAGGAGGTGAAGCGGGGCACGATCCACGTCAATCGGCCCCTGAGGTATCGGGGCGTAACCTTCTATCAGGCGGATTGGAGCATTGCCGCTCTGCGCTTTCGCCTCAACAACAGTCCAGTGCTGCAATTGCCGATGGTGCCACTGGACACAGCCGGCAAGGGTCGCCTCTGGGGGACATGGCTACCCACCAAGGCAGACCTCTCGGAGGGGGTTTCCCTCATTGCCCGCGATCTCCAGGGGACTGTGCTCATCTATAGCCCCAAGGGCGAGTTTCTCAGTAGCCTGCGCAGCGGCATGAGTACACAAATCAACGGCGTCACCCTCAGCTTGGTGGAGTTGGTGGGCAGTACGGGGCTACAAATTAAAGCCGATCCAGGAATTCCCCTGTTTTATGCCGGCTTTGCCCTGTTGATGGCGGGGGTCGTGATGAGCTATGTCTCCCACTCCCAAGTTTGGGGCCTCCAGGGGCAGACGGTGCTATACGTGGGGGGACGCACCAACCGCGCCCAGTTGGCCTTTGAGCAGGAATTGCTGGGGATCCTTGAGGCCCTCAGCGGCCAAGGCCAACCCGCCATCAACGCCACCCTCTAAAAGTTGCCCCCCTATTCGGTGGTTTGGATGGGCACATACTTCAC
The DNA here is from genome assembly GCF_015296045.1 of Thermosynechococcus sp. M3746_W2019_013. Lineage (NCBI taxonomy): Bacteria > Bacillati > Cyanobacteriota > Cyanophyceae > Acaryochloridales > Thermosynechococcaceae > Thermosynechococcus > Thermosynechococcus sp. M3746_W2019_013. Next base: position 94,351 of record NZ_DVDW01000034.1, read on the forward strand.
CGGTTCGTTCGTGCCGTTGCTGGGGGCGGCCCAACAGTCGCCAGGGGGCGCGGCACTGGTTCCCTCTTTCACCGAGGACGTCGTAACGCCGTAGTTTTCCCCCTTTGCCCACACGCAACCCGAGACCCCCGTACCGGCAGGATCAATGGCCTGCGCATGCACAGCAACATACCAAGGATTGCCGCCCCCATGGAGAATGCGCCCCGTCTTTTCCTCTTGCACTTGGTCGTAGGTGAGGCGCAGGGGATAATAGCCATCCACGCGATAGCCGCCACCTTGGGTATTGTAGATCCCCAAATAGGCCAGCTTGGTGGCAAAGATTTTATGGCGGACGCGGTAAGCTTCTTGGGCGCGGTTCACCGCCCCCACTGCCGCTTTTGCCCCGGCCAATTGCGCCTTCAGTCGCTGGTTCAGCAAGGAGGGCAAGGCAATCAGGGCAATCACCCCCAAAATAACGATCACCGCCAGCACCTCCGGCAGCGTCAACCCCGCGTTGGCGGTGCGCCGCTGTGGCCGGCGGTCTTGCAGAAAGAATAGCAGATTAATGTAAAAATTCGCCTTCTGGATCATGGTTTACCCCCAGTCTTGACCGGTCCTCATCGTCATTCACTGCTGCTAGGCGCCGTGATTATCCTGTGCTTTCCTATTCTTTATATTGACCGCAGCTATTGCCCTCTTCAATGCGCATGCCGCCGAGGATGGTAGGAACCCGTACACATTGCAGGTAAGCGCTTTCATAGGCATAGATGCTAAAGCTAATCCGCCGCGGCGTGACGGGTGTAATCACCCGCCCTTGGTAGTCAAAGGCCAGCTCACAGCTGGAGGATTCCGGTGCTGACCAGCATGGCAAGATTTCATTCCTTTCATTCCTAGCGCTGGAGTTAAAATCGGTGGCCCACATGACCATCACCAGTTGCTCATCATCGTCCACCAGGGGCTGCCATTGCCAATTGGCCCGATCGCTCCCCACAGGATTAATTGACCACTGCGGGCCCAAGTCGGTATTGCGAAAAGCAGCTATCCAAGGCACTTTTTGCTTTTTGGCGCTGGCTTGGGCCAAGCGCAGCACGTTGCGGGCATTATTCACCGCTGCCCGTACCCGTTGCCGTTGCAGCAGTGGAAAGAGGCTCATCGTGGCAATCCCAAGCACGATGGCGATCAAAACAATCACCACCAACATCTCTGTCATGGTGTATCCGCGCTGGCGGCGTTCCATGGCTTGTTTCCTCCCGGCTAGTACTTAGGCACTTTTCCTTCCACAGAGCGGCTCAAAACCGTTGTGGTGATCACTGGGCGATTTTGCACATCTTGGGGGCGAATGCCGGGGAGTCCCTCAGGATTGCCCCGCAAATAGACAAAGGTGGCGGCATTGAAGCTGGCGCCACTATCCTGCACACAGGCAAAGAAGCCCGCCGGTGCTGTCGCCGAACTGAGGGGCGTGCGCACGAAGGCAGGAGTGCCTGGCAGCGCCTCTGGACAGGCCGGGGAGGGCATGGTGGTATCGGTGTCAATAAAATCGGTGACCACCACCAAATCGGTAACACGCAGGTAGCCCTCAATATTAGCCTCAGGACGACCACCCGCTCGCGTGTCCTGGAGATTTTCAGTGGTTGTAGTGCCTACTTTGAAAGGCCAGCGGGCAAAGTTGGTTTCGCCGATGGGTTCCACGTAACCCCGATTAATCCCCAGGTAGTCATAATTGACATCACTGGCCACGTTGGCCACCTTATACTTGCGCAGTTGATAGCGCACTAGCCGCGCCTTGCCCTGCCATGGTGAGTCTGGCGCCCAGAAGGAGGTGGGGGCCGTGTCAATGTAATAGACCACTAGGGTGTAGGTGCGGCGGCCATTTTGGAGATCGCGGCAGTGTTGTTTCGTCCTGGGTTCATCGCTAGACCATACTCTCTCGCAATCCCGCGGCATCCTAAAGGTGGCGTAGCCCAGTTGGTTTTGATCGTAGGGAAAAGGCTCCAGAATCCACATGGCCAGGACAGGGGTCATGGTTGCCGGAAACGCTGGCAGGTAATTGGTGAGGGGCTGGCCAGAGCGGGTGGTGTCGCCGCACTGCTGGTCATTGCCGGCCAGGCAGTTGCCGTTATAGACAAAAACCGCCTGCGACAAGTCATTGGCAATCACATCCATGGCGGCCTTGAGGTCTTGGCGCAGTTGATTCAAGGAGGCTTCGCGGCGCTCGGTGTTGAGCATGTCAATCAAAACACTGCCTAAGGCAGCCATGAGAATGCCGGCAATGACTAGGGAAACAAGGATCTCCACTAGGGTAAAGCCCTGCGACCGCCGCCCTCGCCAGGTTGGCCATTTCATTGTGATTCCTCCTTTGTGCTCTGTTTTTGCACGATGATTGCTCATGGGGTGCTGGGTTTGGGGGTGCTGGGTTTGAGATAAGAGAGGGTTTCGGCGGCATCAGCGCGCACGATCTCTGTGGTCAAAACCACCAGGGGGCGCCTCTCACTTTCTGGACCGCCGCTGGTCATCATTGCGGTTGCCTGCCCAATGGGTTGGCCACTGCTGACGGCATCTGGAGGAACAGGCAGGGCCTCGGCGCTGTAGACCCGCACCTGCACTGGATAGCCCAAGACCAAGCCATTGCCATCGGTAACCACCTGGCCGCGATAGATCTGGACGGCAAAGCGGGTGTTGTTCAGTTGCCGTTCACAGGTCATGGTGGCGCTGGAGGGTAAGGTGCAGCTCGCAATCGGGTTTGGGCCTGTCGGTGGCGGTTGTGTGGAGAGGGCGTCCGCATTCCCTAAGGTTGCAGCTACGGCGCTTGCAGGGGGCAGCAGACTAGTGGAGGTGCCGCGCACAGTCACCCCCTGCTCCATCATCACCCGCAGCCGGTCAATTTCGCCGCGGGCAATTTCTGTGGCTTGATTGATGCGATTGTTGCGCAGTCGCGTTGCCGCCACGAGCAGCAGGGGGGCTGCCAACATCGCCAGGGTGAGGTTGACCACCAAGATGGCAATCACACACTCCAACAGCGTGAGGCCACGGTCGGGTCGAGTCATGGGCAAATCACCTCCACAGTTTAAGCAGAACACTCGGCATTGGTAACGTTCGGATCAATGCGGCCACCGCCCATGCTGCCAGGTCGCTGCGCACAGCGCAGGCGCTGGATATAGGGATCATCGGCGCGCAACTCGGTGTAATACTCTGTGCGCTGCCGTCCGGGGGTAATGAAGCGCCGCGCCACCGGCCCCGCCGGCGCCAGTTGCAGAGCCACATCATAGCCCCACTTGCGGGTTGGAGCGCCATAGTACCGAATCAGCTCGCTGCCCGTTGCCGGACAATTAAAGGCAGTGTCAACGTTCCGGCATGCAGTAGTGTCGGGAACTTCCCACTGGTCTTGGTCAAAGGGGCCGGTGGCTTGGGTAGAGAAGTTGAGTTGAATCAATGACCCTTGGATCCAGAGATTTTTGCCGCTCCAATTCTCGAGGAAGCGCGGGAAGTTGTGCATGCCGCCGTAGGCCTGGTTGGGTCGCGAGGGCACAATGCCGCTAACAATCAC
>NZ_DVDW01000025.1:0-24889 GCF_015296045.1 Thermosynechococcus sp. M3746_W2019_013
TTTTATTGATTTTTATACCCTGGCCCTGAAGCTGATCACGACTTCCCAAGGCCAAGAACTCCGCATTCGCGTGGATTACTCCAATCGGGAAGTGCAAGCACCGATCTGGCAAATCTAAGTGGGGCAGCTTTCCTTCTATTCACTGGACACAAACTTGCTAGAAATGCTAAGAAACAGTCCCTACGATCAGCCGACAAGGCGATCTACAGCGAAAGTGGCACACCTACAGATGGCCGATCAAGGCCTCTTTCAAAAACTCTTTATGGCAGTAGGGGCGGCCCAGTGGGAGGAAAACAGTGATCTGGCAGAGCGCGCGGATGCTTTTGTAGCACACTTTGGCCGCCTTCAAGATACCCTAGGGAGTAAGCTCTTGCCCGCTTCTCTGAGGGTCTTTGCCCAACCAGTGGCGACTTTCTTGGAAAACCTTGACGATGCTGAGCGGCTCGGCTTTCTGCCCGATGCAGGGGCTGGGTTTACAATCCAGTAACTGCACAGTCAAATGGTTCATGACTACATTCGAGATCCAGCCGTTTTAGTCCCTAGTTTGCAGGCCGCCCATGAGTTTGTTCCTGTCCTGATTGAAACGGCTGCTCGGTTTTGCTCAGGCATCAAACACGCATCAAACAAGCATCCCCTTTCTCAATGGCCTATGCGATCGCCCCCGCCAAAAACGGTTGTTGATCTACCCACCGTCACCCTTACCCTCGAAAGTCAAGGGAAAACGCTGACCTATTCCCTGACCCAACCAGAGCATCGCTTGGGGCGCGATCACCAGTGGGCGGATTTGGTGGTGCCCGATGATCCACTGTGGTCAGTGATTTCCGGCCGCCATGCCGTTTTTAAGCAACAGGGGGCAACCTACTACCTCTGGGATGGAGATGGCAATCAACGCCACAGCACCAATGGCACCTTCTACAACCGACGCCGCATCGGCATTGAAGAGGGCTTTGCCCTCGGGGAAACCCTACGCCTAGAAATTGGCCAAGACCCAAAAAACAAAGTGCAATTGCTGGTCCAGATCCAGTTTGCGGGAACCGCCAGTCCACCACCCTTACCGCAGCAGCGCCGCCTTGTCCTCAAAACCCTCAAGGAATGGCCGCTGACTTTAGGGCGCCAAGCGAGCAACAGCTATCAGCATTGGCAACTGGATGCCCCCACGGTGTCCTTGCGCCACGCCAGCATTGATCGCACCAGTGCGGGTCTCTACGTTCTGAGGGATTTGGGCAGCAGCAACGGCACCTATGTCAACGCCAAACTCCTAAAAGGTCCCTACACGCTGCGCAACGGTGATCAGATTCGCATTGGGCCTTTTGTCCTTCTCTACCGCCATGAGACCTTAGAAATTACGGATCAGGGCAGTCATCTTCGCATTGATGCTTGGGGATTGGAACGACGGGTAAAAACACCAGCGGGCGATCGCTCCCTCTTACAAGGGGTTTCCTTTGTGGCGGAGCCGAGACAACTTGTGGGTATTGTCGGTGGCAGTGGTACGGGGAAATCCACCCTCTTAAAAGTGTTGATGGGGCTAGATCCACCTCAGGAAGGACAGGTGCTGCTCAATGGTTTGAATTTGCATCGCCATCTTGGCACCTACCGCCACCAAATTGGTTATGTACCCCAAGATGATATTGTCCATGCCCGCCTCACAGTGGCCGAAGTCCTGAATTATGCGGCGCAACTGCGCTTACCGGCGGATACCGATGCCCAAAACCGCAGGGCAGCAATTGAGCGAGTGCTTGAACAGGTGCAGTTAAGGGGTACGGAACATCAACTGGTGGCCAGCCTCAGTGGCGGTCAGCGCAAGCGGGTGAGTATTGCCGTTGAGCTATTGGCCAATCCCAAGCTCTTTTTCCTTGACGAACCCACCTCGGGTCTAGATCCCGGGCTAGACTTTTTGCTGATGCAGTTGCTGCGGCAATTGGCAGATCAAGAACGCACAATTGTTTTGGTTACCCACGCCACGAGTCATGTGTATCTGTGCGATCGCCTACTCGTTCTTGGTCCCGGGGGGCGTCTTTGCTATTTTGGCCCGGCCGATGAGGCTCGTCAATTCTTTAGTCCAACGGGCGATCGCCCCCTGAATTCTGTGGCTGAAATTTATGCCCTCCTGACTCCCGAAAATAGTGCTGCATGGAGTCAAAAATTTCGCCAATCTGCCCATTATGAACGCTACCTTGCCAGCCACCTCAGTATCGGGTCCCACTACGAGAGTACCAGTGTTCTGGGGGCGGAGAGTCGTCCCAATGCCGAAGCACCACCGCAGCAGCCGGCACCGCCTCACCTCTACCAATGGCGGGTATTGTGCCAACGCCAGTGGCAACTCCTCTGGCGCGATCGCCTCAGCCTTGTCTTAAATTTGATCAGTGTCCCTATTGCCCTGCTGCTCACCCGCTTTGCCAGCGATCGCTCCCCCTTTGGGCCCCAAGATCCCCCCAATCTGCTGCAAGCGGCTCAAACCCTGCGCATTCTCTTTGTCTTTACCTGTGCCTGTCTTTGGGTGGGACTCTCGGGCTGGGCGCAAGCCTTGATCACAGAGGTGGCCATCTACCGCCGCGAACGCCTTGCCAATCTCAGTCTCTGGGCCTACATGGCAGCCAAACTCACCCTTGGCAAGGGCATGGCCTTGGCACAAACGCTGCTCATTACCCTGGTGGGACTGTTGGCCTTTGGTCTGCCAAAGGGTGCCCTCCTCCCTTGGCCCCTAGGGTTTGGCATCACCACCTTCCTGACGCTCGTGGCGAGTCTCTGTTTGGGTCTTTTGATCTCGGCGGCCGTGCACAACAGCGATCAAGCAAGCAAGATTTTACCGCCGTTGCTCCTGCCGCAAATTATCTTTGCCGGCGTCCTCTTTAAGCTCACGGGCGTTGCAACGGCTCTCTCTTGGCTGACAATTGGCCGTTGGACCATGGGTGCCTATGGTACCTTGATTGACGTGAATGGTATGGTACCGCCACCCCTCGATTTTGGCCTCTTTGAACCACCGCCCCAGCCCTTTGATCCGACGCCTGTCTATGCCCCCACTTGGGATAATCTGCTGCTGAATTGGGGAATGCTGATTCTCCACAGCCTCATTTACACGGGTGTGGCCACCTATCTGCAAAGCCGCAAAGGCTAACACCGCCTGTGCAAACTGCTGCTGTACCTTCCGCATATTTACCTATTGCGATGTCCCCCATCGTAAAGGACGATCTAGTCAATTAGCTAAAATTTTTCCATCTCAAGTGAGACCGCTGCTGCACCCATGGAGACTGATGTTGTTTCCCTGTACGGGCGCGACTACATTCCCATTGTTGCTCCGCCCCTGCCGGCCACCAAAATTCAAACCCACCCTAAAACCGTTCCCGTTCTCAAGGATGATGATGTGCTGCTCATCTGTGATGAGTTGGGCAATATCTGCAATGATGAACAGCAAACGGCGATTACGGGGCTGTTTTGCCAGGATACCCGCTTCCTGAGTCAAGCGGAGTTGCGGGTGGGGGGCGATCGCCCAGTGCTGCTGAGTTTTCACTGTACGGGTAGCCACGCCCTCAAGGTAGTGTGTACCAACCCCAAACAACCCGATGTGCCAGCGGAAGCGTTGGCGATCGAGCGCTTCCTAGTGGTACGGGGCGCCCTCTTTGAAACGCTTCTGATTACCAACCACCAAGTACAGCCGGCAGTGGTGGATATTCAACTTACCTTTGCAGCAGACTTTCAGGATTTATTTGAAATTCGCCAATACGGTGGTGGTCGCCCACAGCGGGGACAGACGTTGCAACCCGTCGGTTGTGAATTACGCCACACCAAGGGACGCGCCGATCTCTGCTTCGCCTATCAAGGTCTGGATGGGGCCCTGATGGAGACCCAAGTTCAGTTTTTGGGCACTCCCCCCGACCGTCTTGATGACACCACAGCCACATGGCACCTTAAGCTCGAACCCCAAGGCTACCACCGTATTCACTATTGCGTCCGTCCCTTTACCAATGGGGCACCTACGGCACAGGTAGCAGTGCCTTCCTCCCTAGCGGCTGCGGATCAAGCGGCTCGACAGGAACGGCAACAATGGTGGTCAGACTGTACAGAAATCGTCACCTCGAATCCGCAGTGGAATCGCATCCTGCGGCGGGGGATGGCGGATCTCTATATGCTGTTGCAGTCCTTTGGCCATGGCAAGGTTTTGACTGCGGGTATTCCGTGGTTTGCGACGCTCTTTGGTCGCGACTCCATTATTTCAGCTATGCAAACGCTGATCCTCAATCCGGCGATCGCCCGTGATACGCTGCGCACCCTTGCCCACTACCAAGGCAGGGAGGTCTGTCCTGAGCGCGATGAGCAACCGGGGAAAATTCTCCACGAGCTGCGCTTTGGCGAAATGGCACGCAACCGCGAAATCCCCCATACCCCCTACTACGGCACAGTGGATGCCACCCCCCTCTGGCTAATGCTCTACAGCGACTACTATGCGTGGACAGGCGATCGCGCCACCTTAGCGCAGCTATGGCCCCATGCCCTTGCTGCCATGGCTTGGATTGATCAACAGATGGCTGCCACAGGCTACCTCAGCTACAATCGCCAAGCCGGAAAGGGGATTGACAACCAGGGCTGGAAGGACTCCGGTAACTGCATTGTCAACCGCTGCGGCGAACTTGCCCAGGGCCCCATTGCCCTCTGTGAAGTCCAAGGCTATGTCTATGCTGCCAAAACTCGCCTCAGTGTCATTGCTCAGGCCCTGGGCTATGGCGAGTGGGGCGATCGCTGGCAGCGGGAGGCCACCGACCTCAAAGCACGCTTTAACCGCGACTTTTGGCTGGAATCCGACGGATTCTATGCCCTTGCCCTCGACGGTGACGGTCGGCCGGTGGATAGCCTCACTTCCAATGCTGGCCAATGTCTGATGACAGGGATTTGTGACCCCGAGAAAGCCCAACGGGTGGGGCAACGTCTGCGGCTCCCGGATCTGTTCAATGGTTGGGGGATTCGTACCCTGAGCAGCACCTCCCCAGCCTACAATCCCATTGGCTACCACTTGGGGTCAGTGTGGCCCCACGATACCAGCCTGATTGCCTTTGGCCTGCGGGCAATTGGCGATAGTGACTTTGCCCTGACGCTTGTGGATACCCTTTTTGATATGACCTGTCGGCAGCCGGATTTGCGTCCCCCAGAACTGTTCTGTGGCTTCGATCGCCAGACCTATCCCCAGCCCGTACAGTACCCAGTGGCCTGCTCCCCCCAAGCCTGGGCAACCGCCAGCCTCTTCCAGTTCATCCAGATCATGGTTTGGCCACTTGTGGATGCCCCCCAAGGCAAATTCTTGCTCCACCAGCCCCTGTTGCCCGCCAGTATTGAGGAACTCCACATTCGTAATCTACGCCTTGGCAACAGTCGCTTTGAGCTGCGGCTCTGGCGCACGGGGGCAAATGGCTGTGACTGGGAACTCCACACCGCGTAACAAAGCGTAACTTGGGGCGATCGCCCTCGCTAAAGTAGAGGTGGCTCAGTTCCCACCTTTTGTAGCACCAGTAACCGCATGACCCGAACCACGACCTACGACATTTGGCGCGCCGGTCATCAGCCCCTGCGTCCCCTCTTTGCCCCCAAAAGTGTGGCTGTCATCGGTGCCAGCGAAAAAGAAGGCAGTGTTGGCCGCACCCTGCTGTGGAATTTGATTCAAAGCCCCTTCGGCGGCACCGTCTTTCCCGTTAACCCGCACCGCAGTTCTGTGTTGGGCATCAAGGCCTATGCCAGTGTGACGGCTATCCCAGAGGCGGTTGATCTCGCAGTCATTGCCACCCCTGCGGCTACAGTGCCAGCGGTGGTTGCCGAGTGTGCCGCAGCAGGCGTCAAAGGAGCCATTATTGTTTCAGCGGGGTTTCGCGAAGTAGGGGCAGCGGGACTGGCTCTTGAGGAGGAGATTTTAACCATTGCCCGTCAGGCGCGGATGCGCATTATTGGCCCCAATTGTTTAGGGGTGATGTGTCCGCCCACGGGTTTGAATGCCACCTTTGCTGCCAAAATGGCGCGATCGGGGCATGTTGGCTTTCTCAGTCAAAGTGGCGCCCTGTGTACCTCAATTTTGGACTGGAGTTTGCAGGAGAATGTCGGCTTTAGTGCCTTCGTCTCCATTGGCACGATGCTGGATGTGGGCTGGGGTGACCTCATCTACTACCTAGGCGATGATCCGCAAACCCGCTGCATTGTTATCTATATGGAATCTTTGGGGGATGCGCGATCCTTCCTCTCAGCAGCGCGGGAAGTGGCCTATATCAAGCCCATTATTGTCATCAAAGCCGGACGGACTGCTGCCGCTGCCCAGGCCGCTGCTTCCCATACAGGGGCATTGATGGGATCCGATGCAGTGGTGGATGCAGCACTAGAACGCTGTGGGGTGCTGCGGGTGGAAACCATTGAAGATTTGTTTGACATGGCAGAGGTTTTGGACAAGCAATCGCGTCCCAAAGGCCCCCATCTGACGATTCTCACCAATGCTGGCGGCCCGGGGGTCTTGGCTACTGATGCTCTGATTCGTGCAGGTGGCAAACTGAGTTCTCTCTCCGCGGATACCCTACAGGCACTGAATCAAGTGCTCCCCCCCGCTTGGAGCCACGGCAACCCCGTGGATATTTTGGGGGATGCAACCGCCGATCGCTACCTCAAGGCACTGCAACACTGTGAAACGGATGCCAACAGTGATGGCCTACTGGTGGTCCTCACTCCCCAAGCCATGACGGATCCCTTGGCGATCGCCCAAGATCTTGCCACCTATGCCCAAAACCGTCCCAGTGGTGCCAAGCCGATTCTGGCCAGTTGGATGGGGGGCAACACAGTGAAACCAGGGGAAGCCATTCTCAACCAAGCGGGCATTCCCACCTATGGCTATGCCGACACCGCTGCCCGCATCTTTAGCTATATGTGGCGCTATAGCGACCACTTGCAGGCACTGTACCAAACGCCCGCTTTGCCCTTGACCACTACCCCCCCGAATCGAGAGTCTGTAAGTCAACTGTTTGAGCAAGTGCGCAGCGAGGGACGTACCCTGTTAACGGAGTGGGAAGCCAAGGCTGTTCTTGCTGCCTATGGCCTGCCAGTGGTGGAAACCTGTATTGCCCGCAGTGAAGCAGAGGCAGTGGCTGCTGCCGATCGCCTCGGGTATCCCGTGGTTCTCAAGCTCTATTCACCAACAATTACCCACAAAACCGATGTTGGGGGTGTCGCCCTCAATCTTCCCGATGCTGCTGCCGTCATCACTGCCTACCAACAAATTGAGAAAAATGTCACCACTGCTGCGGGAGCGAGTCATTTTGCTGGCGTCACTGTGCAGCCAATGATTCCCTGGAAAGGGTTTGAGCTCATTGTGGGCAGTTCCACCGATGCTCAATTTGGTCCAGTGATTCTCTTTGGCACAGGCGGACAGTTGGTGGAAGTTTTGGAGGATACAGCGATCGCCCTGCCCCCCTTGAACACCACCCTAGCGCGGCGCCTCATTCAGCAAACCAAAATCTCCCGTGCTTTTGCCGGCGTGCGGGGCTGGCCAGCCCTTAACCTTGCCCTGCTTGAGGATCTGCTCGTACGCTTTAGCCTGCTGGTGGTGGAGCAACCGTGGATCAAAGAAATTGACATCAATCCCCTGCTGGTGGCACCCCCCGATCGCCTACTGGTCTTAGATGCTCGCCTTGTGCTCCACCAGCAGGAAAGTATGTTTGTTAAGCCTGCAATTCGTCCCTATCCCAGCCAATACGTCAGTCCGTGGCAGTTGCGCGATGGTACCCCAGTGCTGATTCGCCCCATTCGGCCAGAGGACGAACCCTTGATGCGCCAGTACCACGCCACCCTCTCGGAGCAGAGCGTCTATTTGCGCTATTTCCACCTGATGAAGTTATCGCAGCGGGTTGCCCACGATCGCCTGGTGCGCATCTGTTTTGTGGACTACGATCGCGAAATGGCCCTTGTGGCGGAACACCAAGGGGCCGCAGGTCCTGAAATTATTGGCGTTGGCCGCCTTAGCAAGGATCACTTTAGTCCCACGGCGGAGTTTTCGCTGTTGATTAGCGATCGCTGGCAGCGGCAAGGCCTGGGGACGGAATTGCTGCAGCGCTTGATTCAAATTGGCCGCGATGAAAAGCTGAGGGCAATCCACGCCTATGTTCTCAAGGACAACGAGGGGATGATCCGTATTTGCCGCAAACTCAACTTTGAATTGACTGCCGGCGATGATCCCAGTGTTTGGTTTGTGCAGCTCACTCTCTAGGAGTGGCCGTGAGGGACCATTGACGTAGGACAATAGTTGCCGTTGAGTCTATTGCGGAAATTGTCGGACATCGTGGATAAAATAACGCGGGTTGGTGTCATTGGTGGGGGCCAGTTGGCTTGGATGCTGGCACTGGCGGCCAAGGAGATGGGACTTTCCCTATGGGTACAAACGCCTGCAGCAACGGATCCCGCCGTTGCGGTTGCCGATGGCGTGTGCTATGGGGCAATCACCGATGGGGCGACCACAGCCCGACTGGCTGAGCACGTTGATGTGATTACCTTTGAGAATGAGTTTGTTGATCTAGAGGAACTCCAGCACTTTGAGCAGCGGGGGGTTTGTTTTTATCCCCGCTTGGCCACTTTAGCTCCTCTCCTGAACAAATACCAGCAGCGGTGCTTTTTACAGGCCCTGGGGATTCCTGTACCAGAGTTCGCCTATTTGGGCGATCGCCCCCCCAGCCTTCCCTGTGTGATTAAAGCCTGTCGCCATGGCTACGACGGCCAAGGGACGTTTGTCATTACCGATCAGCAGGCCTGGCAGCAGTTTCAGCAACACTGGCCAGAAATTCCACCCCAAGGGTTTTTGGTGGAAGCCTTTGTGCCCTATGTCAAAGAACTGGCGATCATGGCAGCGCGATCGCCCCAAGGGGAGATTGCCCTTTATCCGGTGGTGGAAACGCAGCAGGTGGCTGCCATCTGTCGCTGGGTGATGGCTCCTGCCCCCATTCCCCCCCAAGTCAGTGAGCAAATTCAGCAGATCGCCCGCCAAATCCTGACGGCGCTTGATGGCGTGGGTATCTTTGGCCTTGAGTTTTTCCTCACAGCCACGGGGGAAGTACTGGTGAATGAAATTGCCCCCCGCACCCACAATTCCGGACACTACACCATTGATGCCTGTGTCACGAGTCAATTTCAGCAGCACTTGCGCGCCATTAGTGGCCAGCCCTTGGGCAGTCCTGACATGCGGGTAACCGCCGCCGTCATGGTCAATCTCCTGGGCTTAGCCGAACCGCAGGTTGACTATGGGGCAAAATGTGAGGCCTTGGCGGCTCTCCCCCACGCGCACCTTCACTGGTATGGTAAAAGTCAAACCTATGCGGGTCGCAAGTTGGGGCATATCACAGTTCTTTTGGAAGACCCAGGGGCAGCAATGCCAATCATCGAGCAAATCGAAGACATCTGGTATAGTACGCCTGTTGTTGTGTGATTGTTCCTGCTGATGCGTTTTCACTCCTTTCCTCAGCCCCTTGATCGGGCTGCTTTGAGTGTGCTCCTTGTGGCGCTGGTCCTGACCCTTTTGCTGTTATGGGGGGGCGATCGCACCCAAGCCGAAGTGCGGGACTTTTCATGGCAAAACCGCGATGTGGGAGCAAGCGATCGCGCCTTTATTCTTTCCTTTAATCGGCTGATGGATTGGTCCTCGGTGGCAACCCATCTCAAGATTGAGCCACCCCTTGAGGGTAAGGCCAGTTGGTCAGGGCGCCGTTTTGCCTACACGCTGACGCAGCCGCTGCCCTACGGTCAAACCTTCAAAGTCTCCTTAGAGGATGCCGTTTCTGTGCCCCAAGGGAAACCGATCAAACCCTTTCAGGGGCAGTTTCGCAGCCGCGATCGCGTCCTGGTCTATCTTGGCTCTGGTGCCGAAGAGGGTCGCCTCATCCTCTATAACCTGACGCTGCAACAAAAGATATTCCTCACTCCCCCCAATCTGCGGGTGTTTGATTTTCAGCCCTATCCCGCCGGCGATCGCATTCTCTTTAGCGCAGGGGAGCGGGGCGAGCAAATGGGCTTTGATCCTCAACTGTACACCGTCACCACCGGGCTATACTTCAATGCCCCCGATACCCCCCGCCGTCAAGCCCGTCCTGCAGGCGAAATTTCCCTAATTCTCGATAACAGCGAGTACCAAAATCTGCGCTTTCAGTTGGCCAATGACGGCAGCAAAATTGTGGTGCAGCGGGTGAATCGTCTCCAGCCTGCGGATAGCTCCCTGTGGCTCCTCGATGAAAATTTTCAGCCCCGCCGCCTCAACCAAGCCGCCGCCGGTGATTTTCGCATTGCTCCCGACAACCAGCATTTAATCATTGCCCAAGGGCAGGGATTGGCCATTGTGCCCCTAGAAGCCACCAATGATGAGAGTAACTTTGACTTTTTGCCCCAGTATGGCATGGTGCTAGATTTTAGCCGCGATGGGCGACAAGTGGCCACAGTGAAGTTTAACCCCAACTTCTCGCGATCGCTCTACGTGGTAGACATTTTTGGCGAGCATAGGGAGTTGCTGACCATCAACGGCTCAATCATTGCCGGTCAATTTGACCCCAGCGGTCAATTTCTCTATGTCATTCTCACCCGCATCGAAGGGGAAGGCAATTACCGCGAAGTTCCCTATCTTGCGCTCCTTGATCTGAATACTAAGGAACTGTTCAAGCTCAAGGATTTTGACCCGCAGCAGGAGCTATATCTGAGCTTGGCCCCCGATGGCCGTACATTGGCCGTTGACTCCGTTGAGGGACGCGAAATTCCCGCTGAGGTGGATAATAGCGATCTGTACAGCGAAACTGCGCCAGTCAACCCCAGCCCCAGGGATCTGGTAGAACTGCCCGCTGCCCCCCAAGGATTACCCCCGCCACCGCATCAACTGCCTGCCCAACGGCATCAAATTTGGCTTCTCCCCCTAAAATTAGATCAAGATAAAATCGTCGTTGGGATGCCAGAACCTTTGGCACCCGGCTTGCAAGCACGGTGGTTACCTTAACAATGGCAGCAACAACAGGTCGGGTTGTCCTCAATCACTCTACGCACATTGAAGGCTTGATTCCCGTCTTGGAAAAATTAGCCAAAGTGGCGGGGATTAGGACACTGACCCCCGGTGTCATTGCTCCTGTCAAAGGTAAATCCCCCCATCTGCATCTACGGGTTTCGGTGCCCATCAAAGGCGGGTTTAAGGTGATTGCCCGCCGCGGCAAAACCGTGCAGGAAGTCTTTGTTGTCACCCAGCTCAGTGAAGCTGAATTGAAAGCAGCCATTGATGCTGTGCTGGCCTCTAAATAAGCCATGCTCAAATCCATTGGCCAAGGCCTTGGGAATGAAACGAGCCGCCTGATTTTGCGGCGCCTGGGGGAGGCCCTGATCACGCTGCTATTGGCCTCGGCGTTGAGCTTTGCGATTATGCAACTGGCACCGGGGAACTATCTCGACAATCTCAAGGCAGATCCGCAGATTTCTTTGGAACGTTTGCAGGAGCTGGAGCAGCAATTTGGTCTCGACAAGTCACCTGTAGAGCAATACTTTCGCTGGCTGTGGCAGATTATTCGCTACGGCAACTTTGGGACAAGTTTTGTTTATCAGCGATCGGTGGCCTCCCTATTGTGGGAGCGAGTACCCGCCACCCTCCTGCTCTCCTTAAGTTCGATTCTGCTGACCTGGGGCTTAGCCATTCCCTTAGGAATTTGGGCAGCGGTAACCCAGGATCGTTGGAGCGATCGCCTGCTGCGGGTCGTGAGCTACATTGGCCAAGGGTTTCCTAGCTTCATTACCGCCCTCTTGCTGCTCTTTCTTGCCCAAAGTACCCCCTTGTTTCCAGTGGGGGGGATGACCAGCCTGTTTTACGATGATCTTCCCTGGTGGGGCAAAATCCTTGACATTGGCTGGCACCTCATTTTGCCGAGTGTGGCGCTCACCCTCACGAGCTTTGCCGGCCTGCAGCGACTCATGCGGGGAAATTTACTGGATGTGCTGCGCCAAAACTACATCCAAACCGCCCGCGCCAAGGGACTGCCAGAATCACGGGTAATTTATGTCCATGCCCTGCGCAATGCCGTGAACCCCCTGATCACGCTCTTGGGGTTTGAATTTGCCAACCTCCTCAGTGGTGCCTTTATTGCCGAGTTTTTCTTTAACTGGCCGGGTCTTGGTCGCCTGATTTTACAGGCAGTGACGGCTCAAGATATTTATGTGGTCATGGCCAGTCTGATGATGGGGGCAGTGATGCTGATTGTCGGCAACCTACTTGCAGATTTACTCCTCAAGTGGGCTGACCCACGGATTAGGCAGTAGCCACCCCTGCCCCAGAGATTAAACACCCTCAAGGCAGCAGTAGACCCACTCAAGGCCCAATGCCGTTGATCCAGAGGATGCGGTTGGGGGTATCCTCTTTTTCTACTTGGCAGAAGTAGCTTAAATGGAAGCTGCTGAGGAACCCAACACCACTGGTGAGGTGCACCACCGCTTACTTTTCCTCCGAGACGTGGAGTGAATGGAGACTTATCATGACAAAGCTGAAGTTTGCAATAATGGGGCAAAGAGCAATCTGAGGCAGTCAGCTATGAGTCTAAACGTGGTTCATCTAGTGGGTCATGTGGGTGGTGATCCGGAGGTGCGCTATTTTGAGTCGGGGAGTGTGAAGTGTCGGCTGACGTTGGCAGTGAATCGCCCCACCAAGGATGATCAACCCGATTGGTTTAACTTGGAAATTTGGGGCAAAACGGCTCAGGTGGCTGCTGACTATGTGCGCAAAGGCACGCTCCTGGGCATTAAGGGCAGTCTGAAGTTCGATCGCTGGCGAGACCGCAACACGGGTGCCGATCGCTCCTCACCGGTGATTTTGGTTGAGCGCATGGACATCCTCAGTTCCAAGCGGGACAGCGACCCCAGTGCTGTGCCAGCCGGCTACGTTCCAGAAATCTAGGAATCATAATCCGTTACCAGTACGTGCCGTCACACCGTCCCTGGCGTTGCTACCATGCCTAATCCTGCTCGAGATCTTTGGCAGTCGGTGACCCAAACCGTCACGCAAGCGGTGCAGACGGTTCACTCTCGCTTTGATTGGCAACAGGTCTCCCTGCGGGAAAATGCCCGCACCCCTGAACTATGGGTGGAGTACCGCGGTCAACGGCAAGTCTTTCCCTTAGTTGGCGATCGCTACATTCTTGGCCGCAGTCAGAGTCGCGCTGACATTGTGATTGACGCAGAGATTGTCAGCGGTACCCATGCCCGCCTAAAACGGCTCACTCCCACAGGCGTCTTTCAAATCCAAGACCTAGATTCCACCAATGGCGTCTATCGCAAACGGCAGCGCCTACAAACCAGTGAATTGCACCACGGCGATGTCGTTACCTTAGGCCCCCCAGAAGTCAAAGGCGCCGTTACCCTCCGCTTCCACAATCCACCCCCCCCTTGGGTTCGTGTTCTCACCTACAGCATTTGGGGGGCGATCGGCATCAGTGGCCTTGTAATGGGATTACTTGCTGCCGAAGCGAGCAAAGTGGCGGTGCGTCCCCTGCCCCCCCTTGAGCAAGGCCCGATTATTCTCCTCGATCGCCAAGGGGAACTGATCAATCCAGTGGAAGATCACCCCCACCGTGAACTTAAAGCTCTCAATGATTTTTCCCCCTACTTGGTTCATGGGGTTCTGGCCTCTGAGGATGTTCGCTACTATTGGCACTTTGGGGTAGATCCCATAGGCATGGCGCGGGCAATTGTCACCAATCTACTCACACGCCAAACCCGCGAAGGGGCCAGTACTCTCTGCCAGCAACTAGCACGGACCCTTTTTCGCTCCCAAGTCGGTACGGAGGACAGTTTAGGCCGCAAATGGCGAGAAATGGCGGTTGCGCTGAAGTTGGAATTTTTCTACAGCAAAGATGATTTGCTTTTGGCCTACCTCAACCGTGTCTATTTGGGCATGGGAAATCGTGGCTTTGAGGATGCGGCTCAATTCTACTTTGACAAGCCCGCCAAAGACCTGACGCTGAATGAGGCGGCTACGCTGGTGGGGATTCTGCCTGCCCCCAACCGTTTTAATCCTGTGCGCGACTACGATGCGGCGGTAGATTACCGCAATCGGGTCATTTTGCGCATGGTGCAGCAGGGCTACATCAGCAAAGAGGAGGGCGATCGCGCCCGGCGCTCCCGGATTGAAATTAGCCCCAAGGCGCAGAAATTCTTCAGTGCCCAACGCTTTCCCTACTACACGGACCATGTCTATCAGGAGCTTGCCCAACTCCTTGGGGATGAACTGGCTCAAGAGGGCAACCTGATTGTCGAAACTGGCCTAGACCCCCGCTGGCAAGAACTGGCCGAAACCAGTCTGCGCAATTTCATCCGTACCACAGGCAGCGCCTATGGGGTGCAGCAAGGGGCCTTAATCACCCTCCAGCCCAGCAGTGGTCTCATTCGTGCCCTTGTGGGGGGTGTGGACTACCAAAAAAGCCAGTTTAATCGTGCCACCCTTGCTCTACGCCAGCCCGGTTCGACCTTCAAGGTGTTTGTCTATGCCGAAGCACTCATAAAAGGACACACAGCCGGCGAAACCTTTTCCTGTGCACCCGTTTTCTGGCAGGGACAACAATTCGAGGGGTGTCGTGGCGGTGGTGGCACTATGGATCTGGCCACGGGTTTGGCGCTTTCTGAAAATCCCATTGCCTTACGCCTTGCCCAAGCCGTTGGTTTAGAAGCCATTATCCGCTTGGCCAGAGCGATGGGAATTACGACACCACTGCAAGCTGTGCCCGGCCTTGTCCTTGGTCAAAGTGAGGTAACCCTTCTGGAAATGAGTGGGGCCTTTGCCGTGCTCGCCAATGGGGGGCAGCGGATTCCGCCCCATGCCATTCTCACGGTTCGCGATGGCGGCGATTGCCGCCAACCCAATGACTGGCAAACCTGTCGCCTCATTTATGCGGCCAAGGAGGAAACGCCCCAACAAGTCCTCGATGTCGCGATCGCTAACGAAATGACCACCCTCTTGAGTGCGGTTGTCAGTCGCGGCACTGGGCGTGCGGCCGCCATTGGTCGCCCTGTTGCTGGCAAAACCGGCACGACAAATGATGGCCGCGATCTCTGGTTTATTGGTTACGTGCCCACCGCCGATATCCTCACTGGTATTTGGCTCGGCAATGATGACAATAGCCCTACCCAAGGCAGTAGTGGGCTGGCGGCTGCCCTTTGGGGTGAGTATATGGGACGTGCCCCAGATTAGTTTTCCTTCGGGAAAAAGTGCACCGCTTCAGCCGCCACTTTCACAGCAGTACCAATGGGAATATCCACAGCAAGGGGCTGGCGGGCATGGAGTTCTTGGCCGGAGGGCAGTTGAATACAGTAGCGATACTCGCGACCGAGAAACTGGCGATCGCGAATCACAAAGCAACTACTGGCTTCAGGGTCTGGCTGTAGCTGGAGATCTTCTTCGCGAATCATCACTTCCCCTTCCCCCTTCGCCAAAGCTGCCAAAAGAGGAAACGTGCCAACATCGGTGCGCACCTGAGCCCCTTCGGCATAGGCAGGCAAAAAGTTGGCTTGGGTAATAAACCCGGCCACAAATCGTGAGGCAGGGCAGCGATAGATCTCTTCAGGGGTACCCACCTGCTCAATTTTGCCCTGGCGCATCACCGCCAAGCGATCCGTCAGACTCAGAGCCTCTTCCCGATCGTGGGTAACAAAAATGGCCGTCGTCCCAGTTCCCTTGAGGATCCGGCGCAATTCCTCCCGCAGTTGTAGCCGCACCTGGGCATCAAGATTACTCAGGGGTTCATCGAGGAGAATCACGGCTGGCTGGGGGGCGATCGCCCGGGCTAAGGCCACTCGCTGCTGCTGTCCCCCAGACAGTTCATGGGGATAGCGCTTTTGCATTCCCTCTAGGTGCACCAGGGCCAAGACTGCTGCTACTCGCTCCTGAATTTGCGGCTTACTAAGGCGTTGTTGTTGCAAACCAAAGGCAATATTCTCAGCCACCGTTAGATGGGGAAACAGGGCAAAATCCTGAAAAACCATGCCCAAGGACCGCTGTTCTGGCGGTATAAACACATTTGCCCCTACGACACAGCGATCGCCCACCCTAATTTCCCCAGCATCTGGCGTATCCAGACCGGCAATTAAGCGCAGTAACGTTGTCTTGCCACAACCCGAGGGCCCCAATAGGCCCAGAATTTCCCCCTCCTGGACAGAGAGGCTGAGATCGCGAATTGCCGGAAAACGCTCAAAAGACTTGTGTAAATGGGCAACCTGGACAGCCGTTTTCAACATTGGCATCAGGGAAAGTGTAGTCATGAGCACCCAGAAAGTGAACTGTCTGCAATGCAGCTCCTTGGCCAGAGAAGGCCCCCAAAGGGGTGAGCCAGTGCTGGCAACAAGTGTATTTCCTTGAGGTATGCCCTACCTCAGCCAAGGGCACTAAGGGAAATCAAAGCACCCCCACTGCATTGGGAATTATTTGCAGTAATCAGCGCTGCTCCTAATTTTGGCACAAAAGTGCTCACCTGTTGCAGAATTTTGGCAATTGCCACAGTCCCTTTTCAGGTTGCCGTTTCCCCCTAGCTGGCATTGAGAATGCGCTGCACAATTTGCAGACCCGTCACCGCTTGCCAACCAAAAAGGACCACCAAAAACAGATTTAGGGTCATGTGCAAGGCACGAGCCACCTCACTGCCCTTTTGCATAAAAGGGGTTAAGCTCGCAGAAATCGCAACCAATGCTGTCATTGCTAGCCCCACAATCAAGTGCGGCCCGACAAAGAGCTTGCCATTATTGATGTAGGTGACCGCCATCCCGCCAATCGTCCCCATGACCATCAAGGCCAATAGGATGGCACCCACTTGGTGGTGCTTGACATTCACCTTGGCTTGGATCAGGGCTTTCTTTTCCTCACCGCTGAGGGTGCGCAGGCGACGGGTTTGAATCCCTAAATACATGGCGTAGAGCGTGAGCGCAAAAAGAATCCACATCAGTACCGGGTGGGCAAAGGTGATCACCGGCTTGAGAGGCGCAGGAATCTCAATCATTGTTTTCGTGAACAGAACTCGGCAGGCAAAGCATTCATCGAAAGTTTGCTTCTCATATCGTAATACAGGCCCTTTCTAAAATATGGCCTACACAAATGCCTACACAAATAGGGATAAACGCCTCTCGAATTTTGACCGCTGCCAGCGTGTCCCATCTATGGGAAAAGGGCCTTAGGGTTTGATTGGACCTCACCATCTGTTCTATGGATAACAAAACGTTAGACTTAGAGCAGGACATCTCCTTCGGTGTGTCAATCCTTGGGAACACAATTTATGATGAAAACTTTTTGGCAACGTCTCAAATCTATTGCAGCAATTGTGGCAGTGGGGGTATTAATTGCCCATCTTGTCCTTGACAGTGGTACTGCATGGGCAGCCCGCAGTGGTGGACGTGTCGGAGGTGGCTCCTTTAGTCGTCCGGCGCCCACCCGTTCCTACCGTGCCCCCCGCAGTGACTACGGGTATGCTCAGCCCGTTCCAGTCTATGGCGGTGGTTTTGGCTTTCCCTTCTTGATTCCCTTTTTTGGTTTTGGCGGTGGTTTTGGCGGCCTATTCACGATCATCATGATCGGTGTGCTTGCCAATATTTTTATCTCCACCTTCCGCAACTTCCGCAACAGTGGCGATGACTCAGAAATCTACCAAGACAACCCCGTCGTCTCACTGCATACGCTGCACGTGGGACTTCTCGCCCAAGCTCGCGAACTCCAAGAAGAACTGAACCAACTGGCGCTCACCGCCGATACCCAAAGTCCGGAAGGTCTGACCAAAGTGCTTCAAGAGGCCACCCTTGCCCTGCTGCGCCATCCCCAATACTGGGTCTATGCCCACACCAGCAGCCAAGAAACGAAACTACTGCAAGCGGAAACAGCCTTTAACCAACTGGCGCTTGCGGAGCGCAGCAAACTCAGTGCTGAAACTCTTTCCAACTACCGCCGTGAGATTAAGCAGACAGCGATCGCCCCTGTGGTGAGCAATGATGTAGGGGAATACATTGTCGTGACCTTGGTAGTGGCTGCCACTGGACGCTTGAAATTGCCCGCAGTCAATAATGACCTAGAACTGCGGCAAGCACTGCAACAGTTGGGCGGCATTGGTAGCGATCGCCTACTGGCCGTTGAAGTTCTGTGGCAACCCCAAGCCATTGGCGATACCCTTACTGCCGATGAACTGCTAGTGGCCTATCCACAACTGCAGCACCTCTAAGCCCTAGACCCCCTGAGCAGCTAAATGTACTGCGCCCCGTAATCCCACCTCAGGATTGATGATCACAGCAACGTACAACTGCTCCATCAGGGGGCGAAACCGTCCCTTATTCACAAACCCTTGGAGAAAGGTGCCATCGGCCATTTTTGCCAGAATTTTGGGGGCAATCCCCCCAGCAATGAGTACTCCGCCTAGGGGTAAACTTTTGAGGGCAAGGTTGCCCGCCTCTGCCCCATAGGCATCCACAAACATCCGCAAGGCTTCCGCACACAGGGGATCCCCCTGAAGGCCGTATTGACTCACCACGGCGGCGCGCTCCTCTCCTCTTGCCATTGCTGCTGCGACCACTGGTGACTCGGCGGCAAAGTTGACACTCTTGAGATAGTCGTAAATGGCTACCAGTCCTGGGCCAGAGACCACCCGCTCTACGGAGACCCGCTCATAGGTTTGCCAGAGATAGCGCAATAGGCCCATTTCCTGTTCATTGCGCGGTGGAAAGTCGGTGTGACCGCCCTCAAGGGGCATGACTTGGTAGCGATCGCCCTGCCAAATGAGCAGTGCTTCCCCCAAGCCAGTACCAGCTCCCAATAGGGCAATAGGCGCTTGGGGACGCCGCGGCCGCTCCTGAAGGACAACAAAATCCGTCGGCGGCAGTACCAATGCCCCATAGGCCACGGCTGCAAAATCATTCAGCAGCGTCACGCAAGGAATCTGCAATGCCGTCTCTAACTCGGCAGCACTGACCCGCCAGCCCAAATTGGTCACCTGAGCCACTTGATCAATTACTGGGCCTGGAATCCCCAGACAAACCCGCTGGGGATGGGCAGGACTCTCCTTGAGAAAGGTTTGCAAAAGGGCTGTCAAGTCAGGGAAATCGCGGCTAGTGTATTTCGCCCTGTGGAGCAACTGCCCATCACTGCCCACCACCTCCCATAACTCCACAAGGGTTTTTGTGCCGCCAACATCGGCGCCGAGCACAACGGTCATTCCCCACCCCTGGCTAACTCACGCTATGGGCTAACACGCGCTGCATCACGAGGGCATAGGCATCTTCAATGGCCCCCAAATCTTGACGAAAACGATCTTTGTCAAGAATACGCTTCTCAGGATCGCTTTCATCCCGATTCCAGAGGCGGCAACTGTCGGGACTAATTTCATCCGCCAAGAGAATCTCACCCGTCGGACGGCGGCCAAACTCTAGCTTAAAGTCCACTAGGGTAATGCCACACTCGGCAAAAAAGTGACTGAGATAGGTATTGACTGCCAAGGCCATTTGCCGGATCTGGGTGACCTCCTCAGCCGTTGCAACCTGTAATAAACGCAGGCGATCTGGGGTCAGCAGTGGGTCGCCGAGATCGTCATTTTTGAGGTAAAACTCCACCAATGGGGGATTGAGTTGTAATCCCAAAGGCAATCCCGTCTGCCGACAGAGGCTTCCCGCCGCCTGGTTGCGCACCACTACCTCAAGAGGAATCATCTCTAGCCGCCGAATGTGCATCTTGTTTGGCGCGACTTGGGCAATAAAATGGTTGGTGATGCCCTGAGCCGCCAAATACTGAAACAAATGGCTGGCGATCGTGCAGTTCATCACTCCCTTGTTTTGGATTGAGCCACGCTTCTGAGCATTAAAGGCAGTGGCATCATCCTTGAACTCCGCCAGCAAGATGTCTGGATCTGCTGTGGCATAAATAACCTTTGCCTTGCCTTCGTACAAGGGAGAAAACTGAGTCATAAAGATAAGGTGTGTCTAAAAGCCAGATCTAGCCTAGCAAAGGCAGTCCCCCAATCCGCAGCAGCTTGCTATAGGATAATCCCAATGGCTAACCCCCCCTTCGGCAAATTGGCATAGACTGACAGCAGGAGATAGATAGCGATGCCTCACCTCAGTGATCAACAGGCAGAAAAAGTGGCAGAAATTGGTGCCTTCCTCCACGACAAGCGACTCGAACTGGGTCTGAGCCTTGAGGAGTTGGCGGCCAAAACGTTGGTGCGCCAGTCAATTCTTGCAGCCATTGAAAATGGCAGTCTCGAGGAGTTGCCCGAACCCGTCTATATTCAAGGATTTATTCGCCGCTTTGCCGATGCCCTTGGTCTTGACGGCAAAACTATTGCCGCCAACTTTCCAACGGCCACTGACCCTGTGGAGCGCTCTGATAAGCCCAGTGTTCGCAACGGCGGACTCGGTTGGCAGCTGCGCCCAATCCACCTTTACCTGACGTACTTTGCCCTTGTGGCAGCAGCAGTGGCTGGGTTAGCCTATCTCTTTCGTCCTCAAGTCCAAAGCATTACTGATCTACCCCCCGCACCTACACCTACCCTGTCCCCAAGCCCCACACCTACCCCCACAGCAGCGGCAACGCCGACGCCCAGTGCCACTACCCCTGAAATGGTTAAGGTCAAGTTGTCCCTCTCCGATGTCTCATGGCTAGAGGTGGAAGCCGATGGTCAAGTCGTCTATGCCGGTATTTTGAAGTCGGGAACAGAGCGCAGTTGGGAAGCCAAGGAACGTTTAATAGTCCGTGCGGGCAATGCTGGTGCTGTCAAGGTGAGTGTCAATAATGGCCCATCCCAGCCCATGGGAGGGCTCGGAGAAGTTACAGAAAAAGAATTTCTTGCTAGTCAGGCCACTTCCGAGACCACTACCACGTCAACAGCACCTGAGCGTGCCGTCTCAAACTAGGTTCAAAGCTATGGATGCGACAGCCACCTATCAAGTGGGGGGAAGTTTGCCCACCACATCGGCAGTCTATGTCCGACGGCAAGCGGATGCCGATCTGTTGGCCGCCCTCACCGCTGGTGAGTTTTGTTATATTCTCAATTCGCGGCAAATGGGCAAATCCAGCTTGCGGGTACAGGTGACGCAGCAACTGATGACAATGGGGTACCGCTGTGCTGCCCTCGACATTACCAAAATTGGCAGCCAAAATATTCAGCCTGAGCAGTGGTATGCCAGCTTTGTTGGCGCTCTCATTCAGGGATTTCAGTTAACCGATGTGGTTGCGTTGCGCTCTTGGTGGCGCGATCGCCAGCTTGTATCGCCGATTCAACGCCTCAGCGACTTTGTAGAAACGGTACTACTTGCCCACACCCGCGAACCTCTTGTGATTTTCATTGATGAAATTGATAGTCTGTTGAGCCTACCCTTTTCGACCGATGATTTTTTTGCTTGGATTCGTGCTTGCTACAACCAACGGGCAGATTGTCCCGAATATCAGCGCTTAACCTTTGCCCTTTTGGGTGTGGCCACCCCCGATCAACTGATTCAAGATAAGCAGCGTACTCCCTTTAATATTGGCTGTGCCATTGATTTACAGGGATTTACCCTTGCGGAAGCCACCCCTCTACTGAAGGGCATTGCCCATCTTAGCGACAACCCCAATCAACTCCTGGCAGAGATTCTCCACTGGACGGGCGGCCAACCCTTCCTAACCCAAAAACTCTGTCGCCTCCTGCAACAGCACGGGTCATTCATGCCAGCGTTAACCCTCTGCCAGCAGTTAGCCCAGTTTGTCCAAGATCATATTCTTCAGGATTGGGAGCGCCAAGACGAACCAGAACACCTAAAGACCATTCGCAATCGCTTGCTGGCCGATGAACAGCGCATCGGTCGTCTCTTGGGTCTCTATCAGCGCATTTTAGAAACGGGGGGTGTTCCCCTCGATGGCAGTAGTGAGCAGCGCGCCCTAGCTTTGACGGGGTTGGTGTGTCAGCGCCAAGGCAAGTTGCAGGTGTTTAACCCCATCTATGCCCAAGTTTTTCATGCCCAGTGGGTTGAGCAACAGTTGGCACAACTGCGCCCCTATAGTGAGGAATTCCAAGCATGGTTGCGCTCTGGCGGGAGTGATGGCTCTCGTCTGCTGCGGGGACAAGCTCTTGAGGAAGCATTGGTCTGGGCCAGTGGCAAAAGTCTCAGTGATTTGGATTATCAGTACCTTTCTGCCAGTCAAGAAGCTAACCAAAAGGCAATTCAAGATACTCTGCTCCTTGAGCGCAAGGAAAAAGAAGCGATCAGTGCCGCTAATCAAATTCTGGAGGCAGCTCGCCGCAAGGCCAGTCGTTTGACCCAGCGGGCTTTCATGGCCCTGGGCATTGTTTCTGTGATTTCCTTGGGGGTGGCGGCAATTTTGGCCAAAACCTACGCCGATTTGCAGGCCAGCCAAGAAAGTTTAGCCCTTGAGCAAACCAGTAACGATCTCCTAGAACGGTTTCAAAGCCAAGAGTTGCCTGCTCTGCTGGCAGGGATTCAGGCAGGACAGGACTTACAACGATTGGTGGGCGATCGCCCTCTGAGTCAATACCCCACCACGCGCCCCCTCTTTGTGCTCAATTTTTTCCTCGATCACATTCAAGCCCGCAACCAATGGCAGAGTGAAAATACCCCCCTGATGGGTGCTTTTTTGACTGCCGACGGTCAGCAGTTGAGCATTAGTGAAAGTGGCCTTGTGGAGTTTTGGCAAGTGAACGGCGAGCGACTCAACGCCCAGTCTTTAAAGATTGGCAATGTCAAGCTGGCACGGATGAGCCCTGAGGGCGATCGCGTGGGTCTGCTCAATAACAAGGGCGAAATTTCCCTGTGGCGTATCGAGCCACAAAAACTCGTTCTTGAGCAGCGTTTGCCTGCCCTGCCTATCAACAACTTCCGCTTTAGTCCGG
The DNA here is from genome assembly GCF_015296045.1 of Thermosynechococcus sp. M3746_W2019_013. Lineage (NCBI taxonomy): Bacteria > Bacillati > Cyanobacteriota > Cyanophyceae > Acaryochloridales > Thermosynechococcaceae > Thermosynechococcus > Thermosynechococcus sp. M3746_W2019_013. The sequence continues at coordinate 22,860 of NZ_DVDW01000025.1, forward strand.
AGGGGGAAGAGTTGATGGCCACCACAACCACGGGCGACATGCTGCGCTGGAGCCTTGGGGGGGAATTACTGGCCACTATTTCCACCTCTAGCCAGAGTATCAATAGCTTGAGTTATGCCATCAATGGCGATCGCTTGGCTACTGCCGATGAGGAAGGCTGGATTCGGGTTTGGTCCCGTCAGGGGAAACTGCTCCAAGAATGGCAAGTCCAAGCCGATCTTCCCGTTCCCCAGACCAGTTTGACGTATCTTAGCAATGGTCAACTGGCAACGGTGGGCAAAGATGGCACCCTCCGCCTTTGGAACACCAAAGGGCAACAAATCAATCAATGGCGCGTCAGTGCGGCTCCAGTGTATTTTGTGGGGACGTCTCCTGTGGGCTATCGTTTATTGACCCTGAGCACAGATAACACCATGCGTTTGTGGCAGCCAACGGGTGAATTGATTGCTGAGTTGAGAAGTCATGAACGCCTGATCAATACCGTCAGCTTTAATCGAAAGGGGTCAGTCCTCCTCAGTAGCGATCGCGGGGGGCAAATGACGCTGTGGTACCTCGATCATTACCGCACGGAACACTGGCTTGCCAATCAAGAAAGTATTTGGACAGTGGCCCTCGATCCTGCAGCAGCGACGCTGGTCACAGGCGGCAAAGATGGCCGCGTCAAGCACTGGCGAAGAGATGGCACCCTTCTAGCCACAACCCCAGTTCTCGATCTCCGAGGCATCAACCAAGTGCTCTTTAGTCCCAGTGGTCAACGGGTGGCGATCGCCACCAAAGGGGGAAAATTGGTAATCTGGAACCTGGCAGATCAGTCCCAACAGACCTGGCAACTCCCCATCAAGGTTCCGCTCTACACCCTGTCTATGGATCGCCAAGGGCGGTACTTGGCGGCAGGCGATGAAAAAGGCACCATTTATCTCGTTGACCTCCAGCGGCCAGAGAAAATTCAACAGCGCAAAAGTGCAGGTGAAATTTGGAGCCTCAGCTTTCATCCGGCACTCCCCCTGCTCGCGAGTACGGGATCTGCAGGCACAATTGAGGTCTGGAATTTTGAGAGCGATCGCCTTGCCTATCGCCTGAGCCCTGGTGCAGGATGGCTTGCCAGTCTTGAATTCAGTGCCAATGGCCAATTCCTCGCAGCGGCTGGTGAAAGCGGCTCAGTCTATTTGTGGTCAATTCACGGCAAAAATCCCCCCAGCAATCCCCGTGTGTTTCGTGCTCACCAGCGGAGTATTGTGAGTCTCAGTCTGAGTCCCGATGGTGAAATGATTGCCACTGCCTCCCCCGATCGCAGCGTGCGGGTTTGGAACCAAAAAGGCCAGCTCATTATGCTGATTGACCGCATTTCTGCCATTCCCTACAGCATTGATGTGAGTGGCCGCGATCAACTTTATGTGGCGATCGGTACTGAGGATGATGAGATCTGGATTAGCCCGCTGGCCACCCTAGGACAGTTACTAACAAGCGCCTGTGATTGGCTCAAGGACTACCGTCAACAAAATCCCACTGTTGTTCAAGCCTGTCCCTAGACACTCGCCAGGGAGGCAAGGGGATTCGGAACCTCCTCGCTGGTGAATTGCCCCATGAGGACATACTCCAAGCGCAGCTTTAGCCATTGGATAAATTGCTGATTGGTAGAGATAATGGCTGCAGCAGGCTGCGGACAACGCGCCTTCTGTTCAGCAAACTGGGGCTGCTCTAAAAAGGCAGGCTCTGGCACCAGCCAAAAATCAATCTCTTTACCCTGCTCGCGGTAGTGACGCTGCCGCTCGCGAAACACTTCCTCAAGGGGTTCTTCCTCAGTTAAAAACTTTTTGCTTGCGAGAATGTAATAGTACGTCGCCATAGAGATCTATGCAAAACCACAACATATTCTATGCTGTCCCCAGCTTACCATAGGGGGAATCCCTGCTTCCATAACCCTCTAGTTCTGAAGTTTTCTGAAGTTTCTGGTCGGAGCGATCGCTCTAGCGAGCCCATGCGCCGCGATTCCCTGTTCTATCAACTGTTTGCCCAACTGCCCCAAACCC